>DATLIL010000506.1:0-3943 GCA_035539475.1 Polyangiaceae bacterium | reverse complement strand
CCTGTTACCTCCATGAGAGTCCCCATGCGTCACGCTTTTTTCGCCACGCTTGTCCTCGTCGCCGTCGGTTGCGGCGGCGCCCAGCCAGCCGCTGACTCCCCCGCGCCCGCCGAGCCCGCTGCAGCACCTGCTACCGAGGCGCCCGCCGCTGAAGCGCCTGCCGCTGAAGCGCCCGCAGCCGAAGCGCCCGCAGCCGAAGCCGCGCCGAGCCTCGCGCCGACGAAGCCGTGGGCGGATCTGAATCGTGACGAGCGCATCGGCCACATGAAGAACGTGGTCGTGCCGCACATGAAGGAGCTCTTCCAGGCTTCGCCCGAGCCGGAACATTTCAAGGAGTTCGGCTGCAGCACCTGCCACGGCAAGGGCGCGAAGGAGGGCAAGTTCACCATGCCGAACGCCGAGCTGCCCGTGCTCGACTTCAAGAAGATGAACAAGGACGCGCCCATGACCAAGTGGATGATGGAGACGGTAGTGCCCGAGATGGCCAAGACACTCGGCACGACGCCCTTCGATCCCGCGACCAAGAGCGGTCTGGGCTGCATGGCGTGTCACCAGATCAAGAAGTGAGCTGACGGTAGCGAAAGCAGCTGACGATGTGGTCGTTGACCATGCCGACGGCTTGCATGTGCGCGTAGATGATCGTCGAACCGACGAACGAGAAGCCGCGCTGCTTGAGATCCTTGCTGAGAGCGTCCGAAACGGCGCTGCGCGGCGGGATCTCTTTCAGCGTGCGGTAGCGGTTGACGATCGGGCTGCCGTCGACGAAGCGCCACTGGTACTCGTCGAAGCTGCCGAACTCCTTCTGGACCGCCAGGAAGGCGCGCGCGTTCTTGACCGCGCTCTCGAGCTTCTGGCGGTTGCGCACGATGCCCTCGTCGCGCATGAGCGACGCTAGCTTGCGTGCGTCGTAGCGAGCGACCTTGCGCGGATCGAAGCGATCGAACGCCTTCTGGTAAGCGGCCCGCTTGCGCAGGATGGTGATCCAGCTCAGGCCCGCCTGGGCGCCTTCCAGCACGATGAACTCGAACAGCTTGCGCTCGTCGTGCTGCGGAACTCCCCACTCTTCGTCGTGGTAGCGCACGTACAGCGGATCACTGCCGCACCAACCACAGCGTGTCTGGGCTCTGGCCATGGCGTGGTACGTTAGCATCCCCATGCACGACCTCGAGCGCCTCACCGACCAGGTCGAGCTCACGAGCTTCGAGGACATGTACGTCGCCGCGGCCGACGTGGCGAACGCTGCGGTTCGCTCGGAGCGGCTCGGCAACGTGCTGGTGGCAGTGCTGGGTTGCTCGCAGAGCGCCGTTTACAACCGCGCGCTTGGCTTCGAGCTCGAGCACGCGGCCAGCCCCGAACAGATCCGCGAGGCGCTGGCGACGCTGGAGCGCCTGGGGGCGACGCGGGCCTTCGTTCACCTGCCCGCCTACGCGCGCCCCGAGCTCTCGAGCTGGTTCGAGGAGCAAGGGCTCACGCGCTTTAGTCGCAGCTGGATGCGGTTCGTCCGTGGTGACGAACCGGCGCGAGAAGTGCACACCGAGCTCGTCATCCGCGAGGCGCGGCCCGAGGACGCCGCCGCCGTGGACTTCGTGGTGCGTACGGCCTTCGAGCTCGCGGCTCCGGCGACGGGATTCTTTGCGTCCCTCGTCGGTCGCCCGCGCTGGCACACGTTCGTCGCGGCCCAGGGTGACGAGGTCGTGGGCGCCGCTGGACTCTTCGTCCAGGATGACGTCGGGCACGTCGCGTTCGGCGCCGTGCTCCCCAAGAGCCGCCGCCGCGGCGGGCAGAGCGCGCTCCTGTCGGCGCGCATCGAGCGCGGGCGCGAGCTCGGCTGCCGGGTCCTTTTCTCGGAGACCGGCGAAGCGGTCCCGGGCTCGCCCCAGCAGTCGTATCCCAACCTGCTGCGGGCCGGCTTCCGCGAGCTCTACCTCAGGCCGAACTACCTGTGGACGCGCCAGAGTCCGTGAGCGCCGCGTAGTGGCGTCAGAACGGCTTGACGAGCTGGCGGGCGCGGCGGTTCCAGGCCGCTGCCAGGGTGAAGCGGCAGACGACGAAATACACGAGGGTGAGCACCGCAGGCATGGCGTACACGGGGGGCACTGGCCGTTCGAGCAGGCGACCCATGACGGCCAGGACGATGCTGCCGATCATGCCGAAAAGTCCCCCGAGGAGGAGCGCCAGCGCGGCCGTGCGCAGCCAGCCGATGCGCGAGTGGCGGGCAGGGCGCAGGAACAGCAGCGGACCCCACTGCTCGTCACGGTCGCTGATGTCGTTGATGAGATTGAAGAAGGAACGGTACCGCACGCCTTATTAGATCCTGAGACTCTGCGGGCCTTGGACGGCAACTCCAGGACGAAGTTAAGTGACGGGTTCCCGCCGAACCGAAAAATTCTCCGTGCTCGACTCTGACGTGTCAAAACGCCGCACCCGTTGTATGCCTTCCGACGTGTCGACGCGCGGGTGCCGTGGTGCAGCGCTAGCTCTGGTCATTACTTTGGCCAGCGGCGGCGCCTGGGCGCGCAGCGCGGGCATCGCTGCGCAGGGCTGTGAGGGCTGCCACTCGAGCAGCGCCGAGGCGACCATCTCGCTCGAGACCAACCCCGCCACCTTTAGCCCCGGCAGTGAGATCGAGGTGCTGGCGACGATCGCCGGCTCCTCGGTGAACTCGGGCGGGATCTACATCAGTACCGACGGCGTCGGCGAGCTCGAGGCGCTATCGAGCGAGGGCCTTGGTGAGGTCACGAGCGGCCTCGTTCACGTGGAGCCCAAGGGCGCTCAGGCGGGCCAGGTCGTCTTCCGGTTCGGCTGGAAGGCTCCCAGCACGCCAGGTGCGGTCCGCTTCTACATCTACGGGCTCGGCGCAAACAACAACGGCCAGCGCTCCGGTGACGCGCCCGTCGAGGGCAACTTCGATCGCGTCTATGGCTGCGAGGGCCAGGAATATTACTTCGACGGCGATGGCGACGGCTTCGGGCGCAGCACCGGTCAGCCGCTCCTGGCTTGCGCTGGCGCGCCGCCGCCGAACTACTCCGCTGTCTCGGGTGACTGCGTCGACTACGACGGCGGCGTCTTTCCGAGTGCGGCCGAGCTCTGCAACAAGAAGGACGACGACTGCAACGGTGAGATCGACGAGAACGCGTTGCCGATCGAGCTCTGGCCGGACGGCGATGGGGACGGCTTCTACGACCAAAAGGAGGGCGAGCCCGTCGTCGGTTGCATCGGCTTGAAGAACTACGCCGGCTTCGGCGGGGACTGCGACGACGGTGACGTCGAGATCTTTCCGGAGGCGGAAGAGCTCTGCGATTACCGCGACAACGACTGCGACGGCGAGGCGGACGATCGCGTACGGCCCGTCTGCGGCGAGGGCTGGTGTCGTCGCTCGAGCACCACCTGCGAGCAGGACGATTGTTATCCCGGTGAGCCCGAGCCCGAGCGCTGCAACTACCTCGACGACGATTGCGACGGTGAGGTCGACGAGGGCGAGCTGTGCGCCGCCGGCGAGGCCTGCCTGGCGGGCGAGTGCGTGCCCACGGGTACGTTGCTGCCTTCGGGCGGCAGCACGGGTTCCGGCGCCAGCGCCGGTTCGGGCACGGGCTCGGCCCCTGCGAGCGGCGGCAGTGGCGCCGAGCCACCCAGCGGGCCCAAGGCGTCGTCCGATGCCGGTGGCTGTGCTGTTTCGCCACCGCGGCCGACCACGGCAGCGCTATGGATTCTGGCGCTGTTGACAGCCGGGTCCTCGTTGCGAAGACTCCGAGCGTGGCGCCGCGGCCGTGCTCGACGCTCTGCCTGATCGGCGCGCTGTGGTTGCTGGCGGCGCCGTGCCGCGCCGAGGAAGGGCGCAGCTGCGACGTCGGTTTCGCCGCTGGACCTCGCGGTGGCGGCACGCTGAACGCCGATCAATGGCTCGCCGGCGGTCACGCGCGGCTGAGCCTGCTCTGTCTTGGCG
>DATLIL010000505.1:0-6899 GCA_035539475.1 Polyangiaceae bacterium | reverse complement strand
ACGCCGGGCTCCGGGAGACCGTAACCGACACACACGAGATTGCCGTCGATGTCGGCCTCACAGAAGGTACCGTCGACGCACTCGGCGCTGGATTGGCAGGCTTCACCAGCCGGGACGTGACCGGTGTAGACGGTGTTGCACGGGCTGAGGTCGGTCGCGCTGGGCACCACGCAACGCGCCAGCGGCGTCGCGTAGCCGCGCAGGCAAGCCGCGGCCGCCGCGCCGTCATAGTCGACGCCCGTCCCGGCCAGGTCCTCGACCAGGACGGCGGCCTGCTCGAGACAGTTCGGCTCGTCGATGGGGACATCCACGGAGTGGCAGCACTGAGCGATCTGGCCGCAGAGCTGTGCCGGAAAGCGCTCGCGAAATTTCGCCTCGTCGACGAAAGCCTCGTCGTCGTCGTCACCGTCGCTGCTGCCGGTGCACGCGACCACGAGCAGCCAGGGCCCGATCAGCAACGCACTGAGCAGCTTGAGGGATGCGCGCGTCGTCATGGGAACCACACCGGGCTCCCACGCTACGCGCGCACGGCGCCGGAATCAAACGCCCTACAGGCGGCCGAGCAAGTCGCTGATCGACGCGGGAGACTGCGCCTGAATGCGCGCCGAGAGCGGAGCGCCCTTGTCGCCGCCCTTTTCGATGCGCGCGCTGTCACCGTAGAGCTTGGTGACGACGGGCTCGAGCGCGCCCTTCAGCGCGGCGAAGCCCTCGTCGGTGTTCGGCGCCGTCAGACGATCGGGCAGGCGCACCAGCACCTCGTCGGTCCGGAACTTCACGCCCAGACCCGGCTCCTGCTCGAGCAGGCGGCAGGCGTTGAGCGCCTTCTTGAAGCCGTCGAGGACGCGCTCCTCCGGCGCCAGCGGATCGCGCTTCCTGCTGTAGAGCAGGCCCAGACGGCCCTCACCCTGGTCCATGAAGTAATCCACGGCATTGCCGATCAGCACGATGCCGGGCCCGTGATGAACGTGCGCGTAGTCGGCGACGTCGATCACCATGTCGTCGAGCACGCGGTCACGGATCCAGCGGTGGAACACCGGCACGAAGTGTTCGAGCTCGACCGGCTCTTGAGTGAAGTACTTGACCTGAATTTTCGGCGATTGCATGGGCGTCAGGAGTTGAGGGCAGAGCCGTGGCGCGCGTAGCACTGGTGCGCGGCTTCTACGAAGAGCTGGGCTTCCTCGATCAGCTGGTGTGCGCCCTGCTCGCTCGTGTCCTTGATGCCGTCTTCGTGCACGCGGAACAGGAACTGCGCGAACTTGCCGCCGACGAAGGGATCGAAGAACAGCTTGGTGTCGTAGAGGTGGGTGCGGAACTCGCTGACGATCTCGGCGGGATCCTCGCCCAGGTTGAAGTTCTTTTGCTTGGCCAGCGCCTTGGCTGCCTGCAGCATGGCGCTGTAGGCGCGTTGCCCGGCTGCGGCAGCCTGCTTCTCTTCCAGCAGGATCTGCGCCTCGAACACCTCGCGCTCGGCCGCGGCCAGCCCGAACTGCACGAACGGCACGATCTCGCCTGCGCACTCGCCCTCACCCATGTCGTCGATGGTGTACTCGCGCGGGTCGCCCCAGTCCGAGTAGTAGCTCGGGTCCTGCTCGTAGGTCGGCACCTGCGCCAGATCCTCGATCAGCTTCTTGACCTCTTTCTTGCCGAAGCGATCGACCCAGCTCTTGAAGGTGTCGCCGGGCTGCTTGCCATCGGTGTAGGCCTTGGTCAGGCGCTCCACCACGGCGGGCACGTTCTTGGAGGGAATGGCCTGAACGGCCAGGCCGTAGGAGCCGGCGTTCTTGCGCAATTCGCCGCCGACCACGAGCTGGAAGTGCGGCACGCGCTTGCCGCCCACGTTGCGACTGACACCCAGGAAGCCGATGTCGGCGACGTGGTGCTGGCCGCACGAGTTGTAGCAACCGCTGCACTTGATGATGACGTCGGAAGCCTTCTGCGCGGTCTCGTTGCCGACGACGGTCAGGCGCTTGCGAAGCTCGCCGGCCAGGCCACGCGACGACGAGATGCCAAGCTTGCAGGTGTCGGTGCCGGGGCACGAGGTGATGTCGCTGATCGTGTCGGCGCCGGCGTCGGCCAGGCCGATGGCGCGGAGCTCACCGTAGAGCGCGGGCAAGTCGGCGCCCGAGACCCAGCGGAACATCAGGTTCTGCGAGACCGTCGTGCGCAGCGTGTCGCCCGTGTACTTGCGCATCACGGCGGCGATGGCGCGCCCCTGCTGCGGCGTGAAGTCGCCGAGCGGCAGCGTGATCTGCGCGGTGAAGAAGCCCGGCTGCGCTTGCGGCCGAACGTTGGTCTTGAGCCAGGCGTCGAAGCCTTCCGGCCGCGGCCCCTCGAGCAGCGTGCCGGGCTCGCGGATCGGCTTCTCGTCGGTCGAGTGCAGATCGCCCAGGAACGAGGTCCAGCGCGGGTCGGGGCGCAGCGTCTTGCGCTCCTCGAAGACCAGGCGCTTGAACTCTTCGACACCGAGCTTCTTGACCAGGAACTTGATGCGCGCGCGCGTCCTGTTGTCCTTCTCGCCGAGTCGGCCGAACACGCGGCAAACGGCCTGCATCAGCGGGAGCAGCTCTTCTTCCGCGCAGAAGTCGTCGATCAGCGCCGCCGGGTAGGGCACGGCACCGAGGCCGCCGCCGACGAAGAACTCGAAGCCGCGCACTTCCTTGCCGTCCACGATCTTCTTCTTGGCGATCACGCCGCCGTCGTGGAAGTTCGTCAGGCCGCAGGGGTTGTCCTTGCAGCCCGAGAACGCGATCTTGAACTTGCGCCCGAAGTTCTGCGTGTCGTCGTGCCCGAGCAGGAAGAAGGTGATGGCGTTGGCGTAGGGCGTGATGTCGAACGACTCTTCCGCGCAGACGCCGGCGTAGGGGCAGGCCGTGACGTTACGCACCGAGTTGCCGCAGGCCTCGCGCGTGGTGATGCCGACCGCCGCCAGCCGCCGCATCAGGTCCGGCGTGTCCTCGATGTGGATGAAATGCAGCTGGATGTCCTGGCGCGTGGTGACGTGCAGGATCTGGTCGGAGTACTCCTCGCCCAGATCGCAGAGCACCTCGAGCTGCTCGGCGCTCAGCTTGCCGAAGGGGATCTTGATGCGCATCATGCCCGGCGCGTCCCACATCGTCATCGGCCCCTTGGTCAGGCCGCTGTTGGGGTACTCGAGCTGCTGCGTCTTCACGCCATCGTGGCGCTGACCGTTGTCGTAGCGCTGGCCGTAGGCGCCGCGGCGCAGGCGAGTTTCGGCGAAGAGTCGTTCCTCGATCTTCCCCTTTTTCCTGAGCTCGAGCTGCGTATCGTAAATGTCGATCTCGCGCGCCCAGTCCTCACGGATGTGTCCCTTGAGGGTGTCTTTCCAGCTTGTGCCAGCCGTCATCGTGCAAAGCTCCAGAGGGCAGCTCTCTAGTACAGAAAGAGAGCGGTGGGGAAAGCTTGTACCCGCAATTCCCGGTATGACAAGTCGGGAATTAGCGATGCCGCTAAAACATCCCGAAATATTTAGTAATTCTTGGACGTCATACCCGACAATATTAGTCGGGAATGGGAATTCCTGCTGAAGGGGCGATCGTGCTACATCGCCCGTCCCCCATGCGCTACCGCCGCGCCCTCATTCCGACGCTCAAAGAGGCTCCGGCCGACGCCACGAGCAAAAGCCACATCCTGCTGCTGCGGGCCGGGCTGATCCGCCGGGTCGGTGCAGGCATCTACAGTTTTCTGCCGCTCGGCGTGCGAGTGCTGCGCAAGATCGAGCAGATCGTACGCAGCGAGATGAACGCGGCCGGCGCCCAGGAGGTGCTGCTGCCGGCGCTGCTGCCCGCCGAGTACTTCCAGGAGACCGGGCGCTGGGACCAGTACGGCGAGACGCTGTTCCGGCTCAAGGATCGCAAGAAGGGCGACTACCACCTCGGTCCGACGCACGAGGAGATCATCACCGATCTCGTGCGACGCGAGGTGAAGAGCTACCGCGATCTGCCCAAGAACCTCTACCAGATCCAGACGAAGTTCCGTGACGAGCCGCGGCCCCGCGCAGGACTCCTGCGCTGCCGCGAGTTCACGATGAAGGACGCCTACTCGTTCGATGTCGACGAGACGAGCGCGCGCAAGAGCTACGACGAGATGCGCGCCGCGTACCAGAAGATCTTCGATCGCATGGCGCTCGACTATCGCATGGTGCACGCCGACGCCGGCACCATCGGTGGCTCGCTGACCGAGGAATTCCAGGTTCTGGTGCACAGCGGCGAGGACATCATCGCGGCCTGTCAGAGCTGCGAGTACGCCGCGAACCTCGAGGTGGCGAGCTCGCCCGCGGCCAGGCTCGAGAGCGGCGACGTGACCGCGATCGAAAAGGTGCACACGCCCGGGCACGGCACGATCGAGGACGTGTCCAGGTTCCTCGGCGCCAAGCCCGAACGCTTCCTGAAGAGCCTGGTCTACGTCGCCGGCAAGGATCTGGTCCTGGCCGTCGTGCGCGGCGATCACGAGATCAACGAGATCAAGCTGGCCAAAGCCCTGGGCGTCGCCGAGGTCAACCTGGCCGGCGCGGCCGACGTCGAGAAGGCGACGGGCGCGGCCGTGGGCTTCGCTGGTCCGGTCGGCTTCAAGGGCAAGGTCATCGTCGATCAGGACGCGGCTGCGGTGGGCGACGCCGTCACCGGCGCGAACGAAACCGACTACCACCTCAAGCACGTCCAGCTCGGACGCGACTATCAGGCCACCGTGGCCGAGATCAGGAGCGTGCAGGACGGCGACGTCTGCCCCAAGTGTGCGAGCGGCAAGCTCAAGCTCTATCGCGGCATCGAGGCCGGGCACATCTTCCTGCTCGGCACGAAGTACACCTCGGCCATGGGCGCGAGCTATCTCGACGAGAAGGGCGAGCAGAAGACGATCATCATGGGCTGCTACGGCATCGGCGTTTCGCGTCTGGTGGCGACCGTGATCGAGCAGCACAACGACGACAACGGCATCGTCTGGCCGATGAGCATCGCGCCCTACCAGGTGCACATCGTCCAGGTCGGTGAAGACGCCGAGGTGATCGCGGCCGTGAACGAGCTCGAAGCCGGCCTCACCCGCGCCGGCATCGAGGTGCTGGTCGACGACCGCGAGGAGCGGCCGGGCGTGAAGTTCAAGGACGCCGATCTGATCGGCATTCCGCTGCGCGTGACCATCGGCGCCAAGGCCCTGAAGACGGGCAACGTCGAGCTCAAGCCGCGCAGCGAGCCCGACCCCAAGAAGGCGGAGCTCGTGCCGCTGGCCAGCGCCGTCGAAACCGTGGTGGCGCGGGTCAAGGCGGCGCTGTGAGCAAGAAGACCGTCGCCGACAGCACGCAGGCAGTGCACGCCGGGACCAACGGCGAGCACCCGCACCACACCCTCGCACCGATCATCGCGCAGACCGCGACCTACACCTTCGAGAACACCAACGAGCTCGAGCGCTACATGCGCGGCGAGGACCCGGACCCCGAGCGCGAGGAGTACGGCCGCTACGGCAATCCAACCGTCCGCGAGCTCGAGCAGCGCGTGGCCGGGCTCGAGCAGGCCGAGGACGGCGTGGCCTTCGCCAGCGGCATGGCGGCTCTGACCACGGGCATCCTCTCGCTGGTCAAGGCCGGCGAGCACATCGTGCTGTTCCGCGACTGCTACCGCCGCACCCGCCAGTTCATCACGACGATGCTCACCCGTTTCGGCGTCGAGCATAGCGTGGTGCCTTCGGGCGACCTCGCCGCACTGGAGCGGGAGATCAGGCCCAACACGCGGCTCGTGATCAGCGAGCTGCCGACCAATCCGTACCTTTACTGCGTCGATCTGGGCAAGCTGACCGCGCTCGTGCGCTCCAAGGGGCGCATCCGCGTGCTGGTGGATTCGACCTTCGCCACGCCCTGCAACCTGCGGCCGCTCGAGCTCGGCGCCGACCTGGTCGTGCACAGCGCCACCAAGTATCTGGCCGGACACAACGACGTGCTCGGTGGAGTGGCGGTCGGGCCGGCGCACATCGTCTCGCTGCTGCGCGACATGCGCGGCGTCCTGGGTAGCGTGCTCGATCCCCATGCGGCGTTTCTCTGCATCCGCGGGCTGAAGACGCTGGGCCTGCGCGTCGAACGCCAGAACCAGAGCGCTCTCGCCGTCGCGCGTGCACTGGAGAAGCACCCCAAGGTCGAGCGCGTCTGGTATCCGCTGCTCGAGAGCCACCCCTCGTTCGAGTTCGCGTCGCAGGCCATGCGCGGCGGCGGAGGGGTCGTCAGCTTCGTGGTCAAGGGCGGCCGCGCCGCCGCTTCCAGGGTGGTGGACGGCTGCAAGATCGCCAAGATCGCTCCCTCGCTCGGCGGCGTGGAAACGCTGATCGAGCAGCCGGCGATCATGAGCTTCTTCGAGCTCAGCGACGAGGAGCTCGCCAAGATCGAGATCTCGCCGTCGCTGATCCGCCTCTCCGTCGGCATCGAGGAGACCGCGGACGTTCTGGCCGACGTGCTGAGCGCGCTGGAAAGCTGAGTGCTCGCCAGCGCCGCACCGCTCAGGCGAGCCTTCGTCGCCTTCCTCGTGCTCGGCTGCGCAGGTTCCCCGGCGGCAGAGCCCGGAAAATCGCCGGCGCAAAGCCCTCCTGCGGCCGCAGTCGCATCCGCGTCGGCCACAACGGCCCACGCCCCCGCCACGACCGACGTCTGCGCCTTCGATGCCGACGGAGAGGCGGATCAGCGCGGGCGAGATCTCGATCTTGGCGAGCTCCTCGTCGCTGAGCTCGAAGAAGCTCATGATCGCGGGCTGCTCGATCAGCGTTTCCACGCCGCCGAGTGAAGGCGCGATCTTGGCGATCTTGCAGCCGTCGACCACGCGCGAGGCCGCGGCGCGACCGCCCTTGACCACGAAGCTCACGACGCCGCCTCCGCCGTGCATGGCGCGCGACGCGAACTCGAACGA
>DATLIL010000504.1:0-1525 GCA_035539475.1 Polyangiaceae bacterium | reverse complement strand
GGGCCTGGCCGCGTTCGTGATTCTCGGGATCATCTTCTTCCGTCTCTGGTACCTGCAGGTGCTGGCCAGCGACCAGAGCCGTGCCGAGGCCCGCTCCAACCGCGTGCGCGACGAGCGCATCCCTGCCCCGCGCGGATTCATCCTCGACCGAGGGAAGCAGGTGCTTGTCGAGAACCGCCGCTCGACGATCGTTGTGCTGAATCCGTCGATTCTGCCGTCTGACTATCGCGACGCCATCCTCGAATGGGGACGGGTCGAGGGCATCCGTCTGAGCAAGCCGAAGAAGGACCGGCCACCGCCTGCGCCGCGTCCAACGGTTCCAGCGAAGATGATCCCGATCTTCGAGCGGCTGGCGACGACGCTCGACATCTCGCCGACAACCGTTGAGAAGCGCGTCGTCAATTCCGTCGTGCAGGTTCCCTACGGGGACGTCGAGATCAAGGCGGACGTCGGCAAGGACGTCCGCGCCTACATTCGCGAGCGCCAGGCGCTCTTCCCGGCCATTTCGGTGCAGGAGCGGTTCGTCCGCAAATATCCGGAGCGCAGCCTTGCCGCGCAGCTGGTCGGCACCGTCGGCGAGATCCTGCCGATCGAGCTCGACAACACGCACTTCCGAGGCGTTCCGGAAGGCACGCGCGTCGGCCACGAGGGGCTCGAATACTCGTATGACCGCTTCCTGCGCGGAAAGGACGGTCGCGACCGCGTCGAGGTCAACGCCTTCGGTGACCGCAAGGGCGTGCGCAAGGCCGAGGACCCACGCATCGGCTATTCGTTGCGGACCACGCTCGATCTAAACCTGCAAAAGGCGGGCGAGCGAGCGCTGAAGGAAGCCGGTAAGGGCAAGCCGGGCGCCTTTATCGCGCTCGACCCGACCAACGGCGAGGTCCTCGCCATGGGTTCGTCTCCGACGTTCGATCCTCGTATCCTCACGAAGCCGATCTCGCAGGCGAAGTACGACCAGCTCTTCGGTAACAAGAAATCGCGTTTCCCGCGGTACAACCGCGCGATCGGCGGCACCTATCCGACGGGCTCCACCTTCAAGCCCGTCACTGCGCTGGCGGCACTCGCCACGCAGCAGGTCACGCCCGGCGAGATCTATCAGGACAACGGCTGCATCCAACTCGGAGTGGGAGAGGCCAACAAGCGCTGCAACGCCGGCGAGGTCCCGCACGGACCGGTCAACCTGCCCGAGGCACTCAAGGTCTCATCCAACGTCTTTTTCTATGACATGGCCGTGCGCCTCGACGCGGTCAAGGACAACCCGCTGCAGACCTGGGCACGAAAGCTCGGGTACGGCAAGCGCACAGGCGTTGACCTGCCAGGCGAGATCAAAGGGTTGGTCCCGGATCCGGCCTGGCGTGACCGCGTCAACGCGGCGGAGCTTGCTTGCCGCGCCAAGAAGAAGGTCAAGAGCTGCGGGCTCGGTGACGGCGAGGGTCGTGGCTGGAAGACCGGAGACGAAGCCAACCTCGCGACCGGGCAGGGCGATCTGCAGGCGTCTCCGATCCAGGTCGCAGTCTCTTAC
>DATLIL010000503.1:0-4447 GCA_035539475.1 Polyangiaceae bacterium | reverse complement strand
GCGATCGGCCGCGAGCAGCGCCGGCAGGCCTTCTCCGGCTGCGGCGCTCCCGGCTGGACCCGCGGGTTGCGCGGCGCGCGCGGCGCGGACCTCGACCTCGAGCGCCTCGAGCTGCTTGTTGAGCTCGGCGACCTCACCCTTGCGTGAGCCGCTGCGCTCGGCCTCGCGCAGCAGGCGCCGGACCTCGCCGAGCTGGGCCTCGGCGCGCTCGAGCTGCTCGGCATCGCTCACGGCGAGCTTGCTGTCGCTCGCCGGCTTGACCTCCTTGGCGGCGCCGAGCCGCTTCTGCGCCTCGTCGAGGTCGGTCATGGCGCGGCGCAGGCCGTTCAGCTGATGATCGAGCTGGGCCAGGCGCCGCGTCGCGCGGCCGTAGCCGCCATCGACACGCAGCATGGCTGCCAGCGCGCGCGCGCTTTCGTCGGGGACGCCCAGGTTCGCGCTGGCCGGATCGGCGCCGCGGCGGATGGTCTCCACCAGGCGCTGCATCGCGACGTCGTCCTTGATCAGCCTGCGCGTGGCGTCGCGCACCGGCTCGTAGCGCGTGATGAACTGCTTGAGCTTGTCGTCGGCCTGCGGGAAATGACAGACGGCGAGGTCGATGTAGGCGTCCAGGATGTAGGCCTCGTCCTGGTAGGGATTGGGGCTCTCGTGTCGCTTGAGCTCATCCATGGACTCGCGCGCGCCGTCGTAGTCCTTGGCCTCGTAACGTGTCGTCGCCGTCTCGTAGAGCGCTTCTGGCAGGCGCTCCGAGTCCGCCGGCACGAGGAAGTAGTAGTAGCGCGCGTCGTCGAAGCGATACTGCTCGTGCGCCACGCGCCCGAGCCCGAGGCGCGCCAGATCGCGCACCTGGAAGAAGTCGCTGCCGCCGAACACCGCGGCCTTCTTCGGTGTCAGCTTGGGATCGGCCACCTTGCAGAACAGCTGCTCGCCGCGCTTGAAGTTCTTGCGTTCGACCTCGAGCACGCCCGACAGGTACGTGGCCTGGGCCCAGAAGCGCGAGCGCTCGCCGACCTTGGCGAACTGCGCGAGGGCCTCGTCGATCTTGCCGTTCGCCTCCGCGCTGCGGCCGGCGAGGTAGGCGATGTCGCCTTCGAGCTCCGGACCGGGCGACTGCACCCGGCTGAGATCGCTCAAGAAGACCTCGGGCTCGTCGCTCTCGAGACCGAAGTCGACCAGCGAGCGCACCGCCTGCCGGTACCAGGGATCGCTGGGTGAGCCCGTGAGCAGCCGCAGCAGATACGCGCGCGCGAGGTCGTAAGCGCCGCCGCGGCCGAGGGCGTCGCCCAGGCGAAACACCGCAGCACGTCCTTCTGGCGTGCCGGCGAACGGTTCGAATCGAGGCGACTCGATGATGTAGACGAGGGCGCCGATGGCCTCGTCGCGGCGACCGACCAGGAGCATGTCCTCGATCGTGACGAGCTCTTCACGGATGCGCTGCGCGCTGAGCGGCTGGGTCGCGGCCAGGCGGCGTGCTTCCAGCGCCTTCTGGTAGGCGAGCAGGGCGGCGCTGTGCTCGGCGGCGGCGTCTTCGGGCTTGGCACGCGGCTCGGTCGAGGCCGGGGCCGCCGTAGTTTCTGCCGGCTCCGCCTTGGGTTGTGGCTCGCTGGGCGGCGCAGCTTCGGGCGCTTGCGCCCAGGCTGACCAGGAGAGTGACGACGCCAGCGCGAAGGCGAGCGCGCGCCTCACTCGGCCACCTGCGCGCGCAGGCGGACGCGCAGGTCGTATTCTCCGTCCTGATCGTCGGGGAAGTCCTCGGCCATGTCGGAGTCGTCTTCCAGCATGACGGTGGCTTCGAGCGTCTGGTTTTCCGGCACCACGACCGTGAACTTCGAGCTCTGGAAGGTGCGGTACTGGCGGTTGCGCGTGTCGTAGCGCTCCACTTCGACGCCCACGACGTGCTGTCCCGGTGCCACGGCGTGGAAGTAGACGACCTGCGGCTCGCTGGGCGAGAAGCGATCTGGCGCCGTGTAGACGATGCCGCCGTCGAGCGTCACCGCGAAGCCGGATACGAGCGCGTCGTCGCCCTCGGCCGCCACGCTGACGCGCAGCTTGCTCTTGTACAGCGTGGTGGTGATCGCCGCGACGCGGCTGCGCAGAGCAGCGATCTGTGCAAGCAGCTTGTCGTACGAGACCGGCGGCGGCGTGTTGCCACCCTTGGGGAACTCATCGGGCTCGGGCGTCAGCGGCGACAGCTTGGTCTCACCGCCGGCGGGTTGTTTCGGCGGCGGCGCGCCGAGGTCGTCCGCAGCGCTCGGCTCCGCAGGCTTGGCGCTGGGCTTCTCTGCCGGCTTGTCGGCGGCGGGCGCGGCTTCTGCTGGCTTGTCGCTGGCGGGTTCCGGCTCGGCCTTGGCCGGTGCTTCCTTGGCCTCCTTCTTCGCCGGCGGCTTGCTGCCCTTACGGGGCTGCGCGCTGGCAACCAGAGTGGAGCACAGGACCAGAAGGAACCACGAACGAGACATCCAGCGCATGGCAGAGCCGACAAGCAGGCTACCATGCGTCCGGCGGGGGCCAATAGCGAAGAAAAGCCGAGAAACAGCGCCACCTGGCCGGAGCTCCGAGGAACCATGACCAAACGCCTGCTGATCACCTCCGACGATTTCGGCATGTGTCACGCGGTGAACGAGGGCATCGCGCGCGCCATGACCGAAGGCGTCGTGCGCTCGACCAACTTCCTAGTGCCCTGCCCCTGGTTCCCCGAGGCGCTCGAGCTCGCCCGCCGTCACCGGCTGCCGTGCGGCATCCACCTCTGTCTCACCTGCGACTGGGATCATCTCAAGTGGCGGCCGCTGACCCATGCCCCGAGCTTGTGCGACGCGAGCGGTCACTTTCTCGCGAGCTACGCCGAGCTCGAGCAGCGCGCACGCGACGAGGAGATGCTCGCCGAGCTCTCGGCGCAGGTCGAAGCGGTGCTCCGCCTCGGCTTTACCCCGACCCACGCCGACAGCCACATGTTCGGCACCTTCAGCACGGGTCCGTTCGCCGAGCGCGTGCGTCACGTGCACGAAGAGGTCTGCCGCCGCCACGGCCTCGGCTACACCTACGCCGTCACCGACAGCAAGCCCCGTCACTTCAAGACCGAGCTCGTTCAATCTGGCCTATCCGTCCCCGAGCTCTGGCGCGAGCTCGAGAGCCTCGGCGACGGCACTCATCACCTGATCGGTCACGCCGCCGTTCCGAGCCCCGAGCTCGAAGCCATGTGCTCACCCGGCCACCACGCCCGCGTCTGGGCCGCCGCCTACCGCACGTCGGATTTCGCCTGGTACACTCATCCAGACACCGCACGCCGTCTCGCCGCGCTCGGCTTCGAGCTCATCGGCGTCAAAGACGCGCTAGCCATCTCCTAGGTTGTTTGTTGGGACCACACGGCAACTGCGCCGCCTGTCGCGCCTCAGGAGGGATAGCCGCAGAGGCGCAGAGGTCGCAGAGGCACTGGGGCCATGAACGTCGCCGAGAGTTTGTTTCCTGCCGGCCCCTGCGCTTTGACTTGTGATCTCCGACGCGCGTCGCCGCGTCGTGGTGGCAGGGGTCAGTCGAGCCGCCACGCGGAGCGACACCGAAGCTCGCGCACGAAACCACGAGACCGTGCGCAGGCGGCGGCAGCCAAACCAAATTCAGGCCTCTGCGCCCCCTGCGCCTCTGCGGCAAACTCTAGCCGTAGAGGGCGGCAGGCGGCGCAGTTGCGGTGTGTTCCCAACCCAATCCGCCCGGGTTAGCTCGCTTGGGCGGCTTTCGGGGCCAGGACCACGCTCCAGGAGACTCGCCCCGTGACTTGCATCACCAGGAACAGCGTCACGACGGCGCCGACGGCGATGGATAAGCCGGTGTAGCCCTCCCAGAAGAACGTCGCCGAGAACAGCACCAGGTAGACGAGCTGGGGCAGGGCGAGCACGAGCAGCGCCCGCAAGAGGCCCATGAAGAGACGGGCGTAGCTCACGACGAGGAGCAGGCTGACGGCCGAGGCGATGGCGAACGAGACGCCGATCGCGAGGTGGTCGACGAGGTAGGCGAACAGGAGGTGGAAGGCGAAGAAGGCGCAGCCGAAGAAGAAGTAATGCATCGGGTGCAGCGCTTGCCGGCGTGCGGCCGCCAGCACGGCCACGACGAAGACGAAGAACAGCAGGCCCACCGGCGCAAAGAAGGTGATGCGCGAGGCCAGCGGCCCCGGGTTGAGGCGCTGTGGCAGCTCCACGCCGATCGGCGAGCTCGAGATCAGGCTGTCGAAGCTCCACTCGCCGCGCCAACCGCCGCCGGTCTTTTCGTGCCGTGTGGGCGACAGCGTGCCGACCGGGAAGTCGACGTCGCCGAAGTTCGTGGTCATGAGCAGGTGGAAACGCTCGACCTTGCCCGTGCCGTCGCTGAGCTGGTAGCGCCAGTCGGAGCGGCCGCGCGAGCGATAGCGCACCACGAACGACGTGCGCTCGCCGCTGTCGAGCGGTGCTTTCCAGTG
>DATLIL010000502.1:0-4005 GCA_035539475.1 Polyangiaceae bacterium | reverse complement strand
GGAGAGCTGGCGTTCAAGACCCGAGAATACGATCAGGGTGGAGACCACTACCCGGAGGTGGATCTGATGCACGTCTCCGTCGCGGGCGACGACGTGACGCCGATCACCGCGCTGGGCGAGGGCCAATCGCTGCAAATGGCGGGCGATCTGCTGGAGCGACCGATCGCCCAGAAGCGCACGTGGGTCTTCAGCGAGGACGACGCGACCAGCAACTTCACCATCAACGACAAGGAGTTCGACCCGGATCGGGTCGACGTCAGCCCCAAGCTCGGTACGGTCGAAGAGTGGACGCTCGAGAACGAGACCAGCGAGCAGCACCCGTTCCACATCCACATCAACGACTACAAGGTGATCAGCGTCGACGGCGATACCTACGACGCCAGCGGCGAGCAGGACACCGTGATCCTCCCGCCGCAGAAGCCCGTCGTCGTGCGCATCCCTTTCGACGACTACACCGGCAAGTTCGTGTTCCACTGCCACATCTTGAACCACGAAGACAACGGCATGATGGGGCTCGTGGACGTGGTGGAGTAGCGACTACTCGAGCCTGAACCGGGCGGTCGTGAGCGGCCGCTCGTTCTGCTTCATCGTCACCGACCAGAGGCCGGCGGCGTCGCTCGTCGTGAAGCGCTGGCGGCAGTGCGTCGGCCAGAGCTCGCGGTCGATCGTCCTCGTTTCCCAGTGCTTCTGGTGGCGGACGGTGCCACTCTGGTCCTTGAAGTCGCACGATAACTCGACCTGACGCTCGCGCGGCGCGTGAGCCAGCACCGCGTTCAGCGTCAGCTCGGGATTGCTGGAGCGGCTGAGCGAGCCCGCCGGGTCGAGGCGGGACTCCGCGACCGAAATTGCTGCCAGGGCGAGGCGCTCGGAGCGCACGCGCCAGGCAAAGAACGCCGCCACGCCGACCAGGACGAGACCTGCGCTTGGAAGCAGCAGCCATCTGTCGATTTCCCGCTTCACCTCTCCTAAGTTACGGCCCGTGACCAGGGTCGTAAAGCGCGGCGAGACATGAGCGGTATCTGCGGCGTCGTGGGAGCCGCCGGCGCGGCCAGCGTCGAGCGCATGCTGGCGGCCATCGATTACCGCGGCGACAGCTCGGACAGCGCGGTGACGCCGCACGCGGCGCTCGGTTATCGCTTCTGGCGCGGCCGTCCCAACAAGTCAGCGGGCGTGCTGCGCGAGGGCGGCTCACTGCTCTGCTGCGCCGGGACGCTGGCGCCGCCGGTGACGTCACCCGCAGCGTGGCTCGAGGCGCGCCTGCGGGCGGGCTCGGGTGACTGGTCCGACCTGGATGGCGCCTTCGCGTTCGCTCACTGGGACGAGGGCCGGCAGACGCTCACGCTCGGGCGCGACCCGTTCGGCGTGCGCTCGCTCTACTACGTGGAGCACGCCGGAGTCTTCTACTTTGCCAGCGAGCTCAAGCAGCTCCTGGCCGTGGCGGAGATCCCGGCGGAGCTCGACCACGCCGCGATCCACAAGTACCTGACGTTCTCGTTCGTCCCGGGCGAGGCGGTGCCGATCCGCGGCATTCGCCGGCTGCTGCCCGGGCACCTGCTCGAGCGCGCGGCCGGCAGGCTGACGATCAGGCCTTATTTCCAGCTCGTCGAGCAGATCGACGAGGGGTTGCGCGAGCGCAAGCCCGCGGTCAGGCAAGTGAGGAAGCTCGCGCGTGAAGCCACGGCCCGGCGGCTTTCGGGTGAGAGCGAGGTCGGGCTCTTCCTCTCGGGTGGGCTCGACTCGTCGGCGGTCGCCGTCTGGCTCAAGGACGAGGGCGCCGCCGTGCGAGCCTTCAGCCTCGATTTTGGCGCTGCCAGCGTCGAGCGCGAGCAGGCCGAGCGCGTCGCCAAGCTGCTCGAGATCCCGCAAGTGTGGGTGCCGGCCAGCGCCGAGAGCGTCGCCGAGGTCTTCGACGACGTCGTTTACAAGCTCGATCTGCCGTTCGGCGATCCGGTGACGGCGCCGCAGTACCTGCTGGCCAGGGCGGCGCGCGCGGCGGGGCTCGCTGCGGTCTTCAACGGCGAGGGCGGCGATCAGCTCTTCGGCGGCTGGACCAGCAAACCGATGGTGGCCGCCGAGCTCTACGCAGGGCTCTACGAGTCTCAGGAGACGTCACGAGAAGAGACGTACCTGCGCTCGTACCATCGCTTCTACGGGCTCGAAGACGAGCTCTACACGCCGGAATTCAAGACGGAGGTCGGCCCTGCCGGCCAGCGCCGAGCGCTCTTGCGGCCCTACCTCGAGGGCGAGGAGCAGAGCTTCCTCAATCGCGTGCGCCTGGCCGACATTTCGCTCAAGGGCTCGCAGAACATCCTGCCGCGCGCCGAGCGCATGGCGGGCGGTTTCGGGCTCGACGTGCGCGCGCCGCTGTTCGACCGCAGGCTGGCCGAGGCTTCGTTCCGGCTGCCGCCCGAGCTCAAGCTGCACGGCGCTTGCGAAAAGTACGTGCTCAAGCTGGCGATGCAGAAGCGCCTGCCGGAGGACATCGTCTGGCGCAAGAAATTCGGCATGAGCGTACCGATCACCGACTTCGTGTTCGGGTCCGCGCTCTCGCCGCTCGTGGAGGAGCTGCTCGGTGAGGACTCGCTGCGTCGCCGCGGTCTCTTCCGCTCGGACTTCGTGGCCAGGCTGCGGGCGGGTCAGGACGTCCCCGGCGAAACGCGCCGTCGCCGTATCGGGGAGCGGCTCTGGGCGCTGCTCATGCTCGAGGCCTGGCTCCGGCGCTTCGTGGATGGCCGAGGGCAGCGGCCGTGAAGTGCATCGCCTGCAACGCCGACGTGCTGTACCCGGATCGGCAGGACGGCAAGTGCAACAAATGCGGGCACGCCTTTGCCTTCGATCCGCGCAAGGGCGACAAGCTGACCGACGCCGCCTTCAAGGCGGCGATCGAGCGTGTCTCGTCGCTACACAGCGTGAAGTGGACCGAGCAGCACCTCTACTACGAGATCGCGAGGCGCACACGTTCGGGCTCGAAGAGCGGCGCCCTCGTGCTCGGCTTGCTGGGCATGATCGTCGCCGCAGCGGCAGTGTTCTGGCTGGGCGCCCTGCTCCTGACCGCGCTGTTCTGGACCATCGCGGTCTTCATCTGGCCGCGCGCGCGCATCGGGCTCGCGCGTTCCGATTTCGGCCGTATGTGGGACCGCTGGGTCGCCGTGCACGGCGCGCCGACGAGCCTGATCGTGCGTAGGACCCAGGCCGTTTCGCGGCGTAAGGGCAAGCTGCCGAGTGACATCGCCGGCTACTCCTTCGATCGAGCCGTGATCACCGATCGCCCCGAGACAGCCGACGTGCTGCTCGCCAACAATTTCCACTTCGAGAACAACTGCGCCGTCCTCTGCGTCGACGGCTATCCGGAAGGCGTCTTCGAGACAGTGCGCGCGATGCTGCGCAACAATCCGAAACTCACCGTCTACGCGCTGCACGACGCCACGGTGAAGGGCTGCGGCCTGGGCCGGCGCCTGAGCGAGTCGCGGGAGTGGTTCAAGGGCAGTGGGGCGCAGGTCGTCGACGTCGGCTTGCGGCCGGCGCATGCCGCGCCGTTCCACGGCTGCTGGCTGCCCGAGTCGGTGCCGCTGGCGGACAACGACGCCCTGAACGCCGCCGAGCGGCGCTTTCTCTCGCGCTACAGCGTCGAGCTCGCCGTGATCCGGCCCGAGCAGACGATCAAGCGGCTATTTCGCGCCATCTCGGGCAAGCAGGAAGCCCTCGTCGGTGGTGATGGTGGCGGAGATGGCGTCTACGTCGACCTCGACTCGTTCAGCGACGACGCCAGCGCGTCGGACGGCGGCGGAGACAGCTTCGGGTGAAGGTCTCGCGGGTCGTCGCCCAGCCAGGGCCGTCGTTCGTCCTGCAGGGACGGCAGAAGCGTGGACTGTTCGGCTCCAGCGCGACGCTGTCCGAGCTCCTCGTGGAGGCGGACCGCTGTCGCCTGCAGGGCACGCCGCTGGAGAGCGCTCCTGACTGGCAACGCGCGCTCGAACGCGGCGCGCTGGGCCAGGTCGAGGGCGC
>DATLIL010000501.1:0-3755 GCA_035539475.1 Polyangiaceae bacterium | reverse complement strand
AAGCCATGACCACCACCGAAAGCACCACCGCTTCGCGCGAAGTGATCCGAGGCGCAGTCGTTCGTTTCTGCGGCGATTCCGGCGACGGCATGCAGGTCACCGGTGACCAGTTCACGGTCGCCGCTGCTCTCGCTCGTAACGACCTGGCGACGTTCCCCGACTTCCCTGCCGAGATCCGGGCTCCCGCCGGGACGACCTACGGTGTTTCTGGTTTCCAGATCCACTTCTCGTCCGAAGACGTGTTCACGCCGGGTGACGCACCCGACGTGCTCGTGGCGATGAATCCCGCCGCGCTCAAGACCAACCTGCGCGACCTCAAGCAGGGCGGCCTCCTGATCGTGAACGCGAGCGCCTTCAACGCGCAGAACTTGAAGAAGGCGAACTACGCGCAGAACCCGATCGAGGACGGCTCGCTCGAAGGGTACCGCGTCGTCGCGATCGACATCGCCAAGCACACGCTGGCTGCGGTCAAGGAGAGTGGCGTTTCGACCAAGGATGCGAACCGCTGCAAGAACTTCTGGACCCTGGGCTTGATGTTCTGGATCTACGGGCGTCCGATGGAGCCCACGATCAAGTGGATCGAGGCCAAATTCGGCAAGCGCGCGGAGCTGGTGCAAGCCAACGTCGCGGCGCTCAAGGCCGGTCACGCCTTCGGCGAGATCGGTGAGGTCGCCCAGTATCGCTACGAAGTCCCGGCCGCCCCGGTCGACAAGGGCGTGTACCGCAACATCGGCGGCAACACCGCGACCGCGCTCGGCTTGCTCGCGGCCTCACAGCTCTCTGGCCTTCCCATCGTGCTCGGCGCTTACCCGATCACGCCGGCCAGCGACATCCTGCACGAGCTCAGCAAGTACAAGCAGTTCGGCGCCACGACGATCCAGGCCGAGGACGAGATCGCCGCGGTCTGCGCTGCGATCGGCGCGTCCTATGCGGGCAAGCTCGGCGTGACCAGCACGAGCGGTCCGGGCATGGCCCTGAAGATGGAAGCCATCGGGCTGGCCCTGGCCGTGGAGCTCCCGCTGGTGATCGTCGACATCCAGCGCGGCGGGCCGAGCACGGGCTTGCCGACCAAGACCGAGCAGGCGGACCTTCTCCAGGCCGTGTACGGACGTAACAGCGAGGCTCCCGTGTGCGTGATCTCGGCCTCCACGCCGGGTAATTGCTTTCACATGGCGATCGAGGCCGCACGCCTCGCGCTCAAGTACATGACGCCCGTTATCCTGCTGACCGATGGCTACCTGGCCAACGGCGCGGAGCCCTGGCCCATCCCGGACGTCAGCAAGCTGCCCAAGATCGAGGTGAAGTTCCGCACCGAGCCCGAGGGCTTCCACCCCTTCCTGCGCGACGAGAAGACGCTGGCTCGCAACTGGGCCATTCCCGGCACGCCCGGACTCACGCACCGCATCGGCGGTCTGGAAAAAGACCACGACTCCGGTCACATCTCGTACGCGCCCGACAACCACGAGCGCATGTGCAAGGTGCGCGCTGCCAAGATCGCCGGCATCGCCAACGACGTGCCGGAACAGAAGATCGAGGTGGGCGACGACAGCGGCAAGCTGCTCGTGCTCGGTTGGGGCTCGACCTACGGCTCGATCCGCGAAGCCGTGCAGCGCTGCCGCGCCCGCGGTCTCAGCGTCTCGCACGCACACCTGAACTACATCAACCCGTTCCCCCGGAACCTGGGCGAGCTGATGGGCCGCTTCGAGCGCGTGCTGGTGCCGGAGCTGAACCTGGGTCAGCTGGTCAAGCTGATCCGCAGCACGTACCTCATACCCGCCGAGAGCTTCCCCAAGGTTCAGGGCCAACCGTTCAAGATCGCCGAGATCGAAGACAAGATCCGCCAAGTGCTGGAGAGCTGAGCGTCCATGTCAAACGTCATCGAGCCCACCCGGCTGACCAAGAAAGACTTCGAGACCGATCAGGACGTTCGCTGGTGCCCCGGCTGCGGCGACTACTCGATCCTCGCCAACGTGCAGCGCATGATGCCGGAGCTCGGCCTGCCGCGTGAGCAGATCGTCTGGGTCAGCGGCATCGGCTGCAGCAGCCGCTTCCCGTACTACATGAACACGTACGGGTTCCACACCATCCACGGCCGCGCGCCCGCCTTCGCCACCGGCATCAAGGTGGCCAATCCGGAGCTCAGCGTGTGGCTCGCCACCGGCGACGGCGACGGCCTGAGCATCGGCGGCAATCACTTGCTGCACGTGCTTCGCCGCAACGTCGACATCAAGATCCTGCTCTTCAACAACCGCATCTACGGCCTGACCAAGGGCCAGTACTCGCCCACCAGCGAGGTGGGCAAGGTCACGAAGAGCACGCCCTCCGGCTCCGCCGATCAGCCGGTGGATCCCTCGAACTTCGCGCTCGGCTGCAACGCGAGCTTCGTGGCGCGCTCGATCGACACCGACGCGGCGCACCTCGGTGACGTGCTGCGCCGCGCCGCCACCCATGTCGGCACGGCCTTCATGGAGATCTACCAGAACTGCCCCGTGTTCAACGACGGCGCCTTCGACTCCTTCGCCGAGAAGGCGGCCCGAGCCGAGCGCCAGATCCGCGTCGAGCACGGTAAGCCGCTGGTCTTCGGCGCCAACAGCGACAAGGGCCTGCGCCTGAACCCCAAGACGCTGAAGCTCGAGGTGGTCACCATCGGCGAGAGCGGCGTCACCCTCGATGACATCGCCGTGCACGACGAGAAGAACGCCGTGCTGGCCTCGATGCTGGCCCGCATGACCTACCCCGAGTTCCCGGTGGCCGTGGGCGTGCTCTTCGCCGAGCGCCGCCCGACCTACGACGGCACGCTGCAGGCTCAGCAAAAGGAAGCTCAGCAGAAGCTCGGGCAGGGCGACCTGGCCAAGCTGCTGCGCGGCGGGCATACCTGGGAGATCTGAAGGGGCGGGGCAGAGCCGGGGCTGGCCCGATCGCGGCCCGAAACCGCTCGTTTGCGCTCCCTACGCGCGCCAGCTCGTGCTAAGGAGCCGCCCCATGGGAAGTCCGCAAGATCCTCGCGCTCGACGCCGCCAGAAAGAACGCCGAGCCAAGAAAAACATCGAGTGGGAGGTCAAGCGCGCGCGGGAGAACGCCGAGGCCGCCAAGCCCAAGGCGCCCGCTAAGAAGGCCACCTGAGCGAGGCTCGGGCCCTTCGTTGTTCCAACTGCGGCGCGCCGGTGGAGAGCCGTGCGCGCCGTTGCTCGTACTGTAGCTTCGCGCTGGCGACGCTGCGCTGCGCCGGTTGTTTTCAGATGAACGCCGTCGAGGCGATCTGCTGTGCCGGCTGTGGGCGCGAGCTCGGGCTCTCTCCCGTCGGAGCCAGCGGGCAGAGCAAGTGTCCGCGCTGTGAGTTCAGACTCACCGCGCTGAGTGGTGAACATGGCGCGCTGCTCGACTGCGAGAACTGCGGCGGGCAGTTCGTCGAGCACGCCTTGCTCCGTGATTTGCTCGAGCACCGGGAGAAGCTCGGCCGCCTGGCGTTGCGCCAGCCCCTGCGACAGAAGCTCGAGCTCAAGGACGTGCGGTACTTCGGCTGCCCCGAGTGTGGCGCGCTGATGAACCGAAAGAACTTTGGTGGCTCCAGCGGCATCGTGGTCGACGTCTGCCACCGTCACGGCACCTGGTTCGACGCCGCGGAGCTCGCCGGAGTCCTCGCCTTCGTCGAGAGCGGCGGGCCAGCCATTCCGCCGAATAGTGTTCAGAAGGCGGACTTCAGACCGACCGCCGGCCTGGGAGGGCTCAGCAAGGCCGAGTCGACCCTCGTGGGC
>DATLIL010000500.1:0-6292 GCA_035539475.1 Polyangiaceae bacterium | reverse complement strand
TCGTAAACGTGTGACGATCTGCGCGTTTGCGCCGCGCTGCCGAGCACTGAACGAGGCTTGCGAAGTCTCACGCTGCTGCAGTGCGTAAATCGTGGGTTCAACTTTGCGCTCACCCATTGGCTAACAGTTGGGGTATGGTGGAGTAGGTTTAGGGAGTCGATTGTGAGCATCGGGCAGCCCAACGCCAGCGACCGACGTCAGTCCAAGCGGACCAAGGTCTCGCTGCCGGTACGGGTGACCGTCCGGGGCCGGCCTCACATGGGCTTCATCGTCAGCCTGTCGACCAGCGGGGTACGGATCAAGACCGATGCGCCCTGCGTCCCGCGCGAACGCGTCCAGATCCAGATGCTGTTCGAGAACGCGCCGCTCAAGGCTTTTGCCGAGGTCGTCCGCCTGACCTCGCTCGAAGTGGCCTGTAAGTTCGAGTCGCTCGAGCTCGACGCGCTGCGCGCCATCGCCGCGTTGACCAGCGCCTCTCCGCACCGAGCCTGACCGTCGTGTTAGCCTCGACCGGTGTCGAGGAAGCCCCGACCAACCCGTGCGCCGCTGACGCTGAAGGCCAGTGACAACCCCGACCTGACGGCCGAGGTCCTGCGCCGGGTGAAGGCGCCCCACCGCCCGGTGCTGGTGGTCATGACCGGCAACGAGCTCGGCAGCCGAGTGGTCGTCGATCGTTCACTCCTGATCGGCCGTGATCCCGACGCTGACCTCACGCTGACCGATGGCCTCGTCTCCTGGCATCACGCCTGGGTGGAGGACCGCGGTGACACCTGGACCCTGGTCGACCTGCAGAGCACCAACGGTACGACGCTGAACGGCGAGAAGGGGACCGAGTTCGAGCTCAAGCCGAACGATCGGATCGTGTTCGGCGGCACGGCGGTTTCGTTCGAGCTGCAGGACGCGATCAAGCAAGCCTACAACGAGAACCTCGAGCAGCTACTGAACACGGACGATCTTTCCGGCTTGCTGGTGCGCCGCCGCTTCGACAGCGAGCTCTCCACCATGGTCGAGTCCGCGCGTCAGAAGCACGAGAGCGTGGCCCTGCTGGTCATGGACATGGACGGTATCAAGCAGATCAACGACACCCATGGCCACCTCTTCGGCGCCTACGTGATCGGTGAGGCCGGCAAGCTGATTGGCCGCGTGATCCACGAGCGCGGCGTGGGTTGCCGCTTCGGCGGAGACGAATACCTGGCGGCGCTGCCCGGTCTCACGCGCGCCCAGGGTGAGCTCGTGGGCGCGGAGATCTTGCGCGCCGTCCAGACGCATCCGTTCAGCAAGGACGGCATCCCGCTGCGGCCCGGCATCTCGATCGGAGTCGCCGCTTTTCCCGATCACGCCGCTGACGCCCTCGCTCTCTTTCAGGCGGCCGACGAGGCGATGTACCGCGCGAAGCAATCCGGCAAGAACAAGGTCTGCGTCTAGTGACGGCGCGGGACGAAGCTCGGCGGATCGCTGGCTGGAAACGACTCCCACGAGGCCTCGTCCACTCGATCGAGCCCGCGGTCGCCGACGCGGCTGCGCTGCTCACGCTCCGTCCTCAGGCGCTTCAAGCGTCGGACGTTGTCCTTTAGCGTGTGATCGGTGAAACCGCGCAGCGTCAAGCCGGCGCCGATGGCCACCAGCGCGAGCCGTAGAGGCAAGCGCAGAGACGTGCCCAGCACCAGCATCGAGAGCCCCGCGCCGAGCGTGGCGTAGCGGCGATAGAGTTGCTTTCGTTGAACCTGCTTGGCGTGGGCGAGCAGGTCGAAGGTTTCGGTCGTGTGCGCGCTGGTCACGAGCGTTGGACTCCTTTGGAATGGGTTGGGTCAGGGTGCAGCGATCGTGCCAGCCCTCACGGGCCCGGAGCGGCTAGCTGACCGCGCTGTCTGAGCTCGCTGAGGAGCCGGTGCGTCTGGAACTGGGCGGGGATGACCCGCTCCTGCATGAGCTGCTGCGACTCGACGTCGGCGTCGAGGAGGTGCGTACGGTAGTGGCGCAGCAACCGATCCTCTTCTTCCTGGAGCGTGGCGATCGCCATGCGCGGACTGATCGCGGCGGCGGCGCCTTCCAGCACCTTGACCAGAGCGCCCAGCACCCCGGCCGAGGCGGGCGGCTCGGCGTGCAGAGAACGGATGCGTGACTTGAAGAACTCGGCGCGCTCTTCGTGCGAGCGCAGGCAGGTCGCGAGCACGCTCGTCTGCGTGCCGGGCGCGAGCGAGCTCAGCGCCTGGCGATAGATTTCGACCGCGGCCAGCTCGCGTCGGCAAAATCCCGCGAGGGCTTCGATGAACGCTGAGAACGAGGCGCTCGAGGAGACTCCCATGGATCAACCTGGAGCAGGAAACGTACCAGCGTGGCGTCCCTCAGCGCCTCAGGCGAACGACGGCTTCGGGTGAGAGTACGCGGAACGTGAACGTCTCCGTGAGGTAGAGATCGACCGCGCCTGCGTCGTGCGCCTCGTAGCCGATGGCGAAGTCCTGTCCCAGCGTCAGGCGGTAGTCGCCGCCGCGACGAGAGAGCACGACTCCGCCTTCGAGCACTGGGCTGTGCAACACCGGCCCCCCGAGCAGCTTCTCGATGCGGGGTAGCGGTGGATAGTCGGAGACGTCACCCGCCAGCATGCGATAGAGCCGCGACTCGAGCACCAGCACGTAGGGGCCGCTGACGCCGACCTCGGACAGCTTGAGCAGCGCTCGCGCCACCTGCTCCGGGTACGCACCCGGGCTTTCGCCCAGCGTCACGGCTTCATGAACGTCCGAGCTGCACAGGCCTGCGATGCCCGCCGCCGGCAAGCCGAAGTACACGGCGCGTTCCTCGAAGGCCGCCAGCTTGCGCGCGGCGTCGCGCACGGGCTCGGTGTCGAGGTCCTCGGCGCCGCGCGCCGCATCCTCGATCTCGCTGCTCAGCAGGCGAAAACTGGCGCGGGCCTCGAGCAGCGGCTGCACGCGACGGATGCCGAAGCGCACGCCCGGGGGATCCGCCATGTCTTGTGCCGCCAGCCGTCCGATGTTGACCGACGAGAGCTGATAGCCGTGAGGTCCGTCGAGATCGACTGCGTAGCGCGCCGAGAGGTTGGCGGTGAGAGCAGCCACCGCGTCCTTCTCGATCGCCTTCCAGGTGGCATCGTCGATCGGAGCGAGCTCTCGCTTGAGGTAGTCCATCACCCGCCTTTTCGGGTCTGCCCCACGCCCAGCCCGCCGCCCTGAGGCTGCGCGCCGCGCTCGTCGATGTCGGAGCGATCGACGCCCTCGTTGAAAAGGCGCTTGCGTAGCTCGAAATCCCACTTGGGGTGGTGCTTGCGTAGCCACTCGAGCGCCAGGCAAGCGTGCTCGATCTCCTCGTCACGTGCGTGAGTGAGCACGTGCTTGAGATCGGCGTCGGCGCAAACCGCGATGCGCTGGCTATACCAGTCGATGGCCTCGACCTCTTCCCGCAAGCTGACCAGGGCGCGATGAGTGTCGCGTGTTTCGGGATCGAGGAGCTCGTAGGGCTCGTGGTAGTCGCTCATGTTCTGCCCCGAGGCAGCAGGTTTCGTGCCGTGTCCAGCGCCAGCTGCGCTGCGACCGTGGCGCGCCGCCACGGCGCGGCCGGAACGCCACGCCGACGACGTCAGTCCCAGCGGCTGATCTTGCGGTACAGCGTGCGGCGGTCGAGGCCCAGCATCTTGGAGGCCAGCGTCTTGTTGCCGCCGACGGCCTGCAGCACGCGCATGATGTAGCGTTGCTCGACCACGCGCATCGGCGGCAGATCGTCGGGATCGTGTCCGACGCAGAAGACCTCGGCGTCGGCCGGCTTCTGTACGCGCGCGGGCAGATCTTCGATCGTCAGCTCGTCGTACTCGGCCAGTGTCACGGCGCGCTCCAAGCAGTTCTCGAGCTCGCGTACGTTGCCTGGCCAGTCGTACTCGATGATGCGCTCCGCCACGCCGCGCCCGATGCGCGTCACGTTCTTGCCGGTGCGGCCGGCAGCCCGCATCAAGAAGTGCTGCGCCAGAAGCAAGATGTCCGTCCCGCGCGCGCGCAGCGGGGGCACGCGCACGTGCACCACGTTGATGCGGTAGAATAGGTCCTCGCGGAAGGTGCGGTCCTTCACGGCTTGTTCCAGGTCGCGATTCGTGGCCGCGACGAGTCGGGCGTCAAAGGCCACTTCTTGCGAGCCGCCCAGCGGCCGTACGCACTTTTGCTCCAGCGCGCGCAGCAGCTTGGCCTGCATACCGAGCGGCATGTCTGCGATCTCGTCCAGCATCAGCGTGCCTCCGCTGGCCTCCACGAACAGACCGACGCGGGTGGTCTTGGCGTCGGTGAAGGCGCCGCGGAGGTGTCCGAAGAGCTCGCTCTCGAGCAGGGTCTCGGGGACGGCCGCGCAGTTGATCGCCAAGAACGGCCCGCTGCGGCCGCTCTTGCCGTGAATGGCGCGAGCCACGAGCTCTTTGCCCGTGCCACTTTCGCCCGTCACGATCACGTTGGCCTCGCCGGGGCCGATACGATCGATCATGTCGAACACTCGCTGCATGGACGGGCTCTCGCCCACCAGCTGCCCGTGCTCGAAGCGCGCTGCCCGTGAACGCAAGCGCACTAGCTCCGAACGCAGGCTGCAGTGTCGAACGGCGCGCTCCAGTGACACGTTGAGCGCGTCTTGCGAGACGGGCTTGGTCAAGAGGTCGTAGGCGCCGGCACGGATCGCCTCGATCGCGTACTCGAGGTTGCCGTGGTGAGTGGTGATGATCACGCACAGCTCCGGACGCTTGCGCAACGCTTCGCGGCAAAGCTCCGGCCCCGACATGCCGGGTGCCTGGTAGTCGGTTAGAAGCACCTCGAAGTCGTCGGTCTCGAGCAGTGAAAGCGCCGCCTGCCCCGAGGAGCGCGACTTCACCGATAGCCCGCGCTGCAGCAGCCCGTTGCCTACTGCATCACCAAGTTCACTGCCGTCCTCCACGACCAACACGCGCCCCGTCGTCATTCGACCTCTCTGAAGATTCCTTGCGCCAGCGGAACAGCAAGGCCCATGCCCGGGGTCGAAAAGGCGAAACTCCGGGAGCGCGCGCAAAAGACGCCCCCGGAGCAGTTCCCCTACCGCGACCCTCAGCTGCCGATATCGGCAAACTGTCGAGTCTCGCTGCTGGCCATGTTCTGCAGCTTGCTCTTGGCGTCTTGCAGGCGATCACCGAGTCGCGAGCGCAGCTCCGCGCCCGACGACGGCGCCAGCATCAGCGCCGCGCCCGCGCCGACGGCGGCGCTCAGCGCCACCAGTGCCGCTGTCGACATGGGGTTGTGGCGGCGTTCGAGCCCGACGTAGCCGAGCGCGTCATCGAGGTCGATGTTGCGCAGCAACTTGGCGGCGTGCCGCGCGCCTACGATCGAGCCGAGCGCCATTGCACCTTTGAGTAGTAGTCTCATTGAGTCGTTCCTTTCCGAGGTCCCTGCCGCGAGGCAGCAGAACCCGAAAATCAGCAAGTCGCGTGCCCGCTATGCGGCGGCTGCCCCACATTCTCCAAACCGCTACAACCGGTTGCTGCACGTGAGGCACGCTGCCACGAGCGCAGGCGGCACGCGCCGTGCAGTTTGGCGCTGATCATGCTCGAAACAAGGGACGCTGGAGAACACCTTCGCACGCTGGCGGAAGAGGCGCTGCAGAGCGCCAGGGAGCTGGTCCGCGCCGAGCTCTCTCTGGCGAAGCTGGAGCTGAAGAACGAGGCGAAGAAGGCCGGTTTCGCCGTGCTGTTTGCGGGCTTGGCGCTACTGTTGCTGCACGCCGGCGTCCTGGTGCTGGTCGCGGCCCTCGTCATGGCACTGTTCGGGAAGCCGCTGGCTGCCGCCGCCGTCGGCGTCTTGCTGCTGGCGCTGGCGTCCGGATCGGCACTTGCAGCAGTGGCTGCTTTCAAGCGCAGGCACCTGGAGCGCACCCGCGCAGGCCTGTCGCGTGACGCCGCTGTCCTGAGGTTGAGACATGAACGATGACCCGATCGACGACGCCAGCACCTACGAGGCCCAGGCTGAACGCGCACGGCGACGCCTGGCAGACAACCTGCGCAATATGACCGACGTGGGCGAGAAAATGCTGCGCCGCACCGGACGCATCGGTGGCGGCATATTGATCGGGCTGGGCGCGCTGGGCTTTGCCGCCCTGATCGTGTCGCGCTTGCGCCGACGCCGCCGCGCGAAGAACTTGCTCTCGCGTTACCTGCCGGGCGAGCAGTCGTTCTTCAAGCAGGCGCTGCGCAGCGTGCTGCTCTCGGTGGTGAGCGTTCTGGGCGCTCGCGTCGCACAGCGGCTGCCTTTGCCGCTGCCGCGAACACCGGCCGAGTAGAGCT
>DATLIL010000499.1:0-3612 GCA_035539475.1 Polyangiaceae bacterium | reverse complement strand
TTTGTCTTCGCAAGCGTCGCCGTTATCCCTGAAGTCGAAGATCTTGACCTTGTTCGAGGGGCCCGTGTTCGGCGGCTGATCGACGGGGATGCCCATGATCTTGCCGTCCGCCAGGGGAACGAACTGGCCGCGGCTCGAGCGCGAATACTGCTGCGTCTGGAACTCGTACCAGGCGTTGGGAGCCGTTTCCGCTGGATCGAAGATGTTGACGTAGGAGGCGGAGTCCGTGAAACAGCACTCGCCGCCCATCAGCACCACCTTGCCGGCGTGCGGGCTCTCCGGATTCTTGTAAACGGCGAGCATGTTGCCGTTCGGATACCAGTACTGGTACCCCTGGCTGGAGTAGTTGCCCGCGTCGGTCCAAAGGTTCGTGTTGAAGTCGTAGATCTCGGTGGCCACGCCGTAGTTGCTGCCGCCAGAGGTGTTGCCGGCCACCACGAGAATACGGCCGTCGTTCAACTCGACGGCTTTGGGGTTGTCCTGTCGGATCACACCCATGTTGGGGAGCGGAGTGGTGAACATCTCCGCTGTCGTGTCGTACACCGACACTGCCGACAGGCCGCCCAGGATACTGTCATAGCCGCCGATGAACAGGATGAGGTTCTCGCGTCCCGGGAACTTGAGGGGGAGCAGCGCGCCATAGCGGTGCTGCGGCGAGGGAGTGGGCAGGTCCACCCAGGGGATGTCCTGGACCGAACCGCCAACGGACGAATCCCAAACCTGGAAGCTGTTGACCGACGAGTACGTGTTGCTGTTGCAGCAGCCCGAGCACGTGGAATACGTGCAGGTGTACTTGTCGATGTACTGGTAGATGTACGCCTTCTCCTTGACGCCCGCCATCTGGGTGCGGTCGTAGCTGGAGTACACCTGCAAGGGGTAGCAGTAGCCGCCGGTGGCGCAGGGCTGTGCGGCACCGTTGGTGCAACCACAGGTGAACCCGCCGGTACACTCGGCGTCCGTGATGCACGAGTTGTAACCCCAGCAGTAGCCGCCATTGGCGCACGGAGGAGCTGATCCGTCGCTGCAGTTGCAGCTCGTCCCCGCAATGCATTCCGAAGTGTCGGTGCAGTAATCGACCTGGCTACCACCAATCGCAGTCTTGCCGGGTGCCCAGGTGTTGCCCGCGATGTCGTACACGTCCCAGGAAAAGGCCTGGACACCGTTGTTACCCATCGCCGCCACGACGAACGCGCCGACGTTGGCGACGGCGGGGAACTGTCGCGGGTAGCTCAGGTCACCGGTAGCGGTGAAGACCCCGCTGGCGCTGCTCCAGAGCTCCGTGCTTCGCATCGTGCCGGTCGTGTTGTTCTGACCGCCGATCACCAGCACGTCGCCGTCGCCGACCAGGGTCGCGCCCGAGACGAAGCGCGGCGTGGTCATGTTGCCCGTCGCGGTCCAGACCGGATCGAGCAGCGCCGGATACTCGAGGTCGCCGTCCCAGCTCACGGTGACGGTACAGCGATCCCTGCCGATCGGAGTGACGGGGCGGTTCCAGGGCACGCGCGGATCGGTATCCACCGCGCAGCCATCGACCGAGAGCGACGCCGGGAATGACTTGCCCGTGGCGTCGATCAGGTACGGCTCGTTCACGCGCAGGCGCGGCACGCCCTCCTTGGTGAGGAACTCGAGGATGCCCCCGTACAAGCGCAGGCCGCCGACGTCGCGGACGTCGACCTCGTACGAGACCTCGTTGTCCTGCGGCGGTTCGTCGAAGACGATGAAGTCTTCCGTGCCGGACTCCGACACGCGGTGCAGAAGGTCGGTATTCCCGGCGCCACCGCCGAAGTACACGGCGTAGCCGTCGGCGACCTCGAGCTTCGAGTCAGGGTTGGTTCCGAGCTGCGTGAACTCGACCGCCAGCCCGCTCTCGTCGTCCTGAACGCGAACGGCGCCGTTCGCGCGTTCGGGCAAGAGCACCGTCGTGGGCCGCGTCTGGGCCTCCTTGATGAGCTCCTTGGTTTCCGCCGTGAGCACCGCGCGCACGCGGCCGCCTTCGTTGACGAACCTCTCGACGACGCTCGCCTTGATCGCCGGATAGGGCTCCCTGGGAAGGTCGACCACCGGCCTCGGACCGGTCCCGAGCTGCTGGGGCGCCTTGACCTGAGGCGCTGGCTCGACTGCAGCCTCGACGACGAAACGGGTCGTCAAATCGTTGACCCGCGTCAGCGCTCGCTTCGAGATGTCCATGCCCACGCCAGGGCCCTTGAACGCGTGCCGAGTGGGAGTCGGCTCTAGCGCATCGTCGACGTTTTCCGACGAAGAAGACGATGTCGCCGGGTCTCCGGAACACGCAGCAAACACGAGCGCAACGCTCGCGGACAGCAGACCGGAACCCAGGCCACTCCTCAGCCAATACTTCATGGGGACGTTCCTCACCAAAAGCTCAACCTGCGACTCTACATGGTGCTGTTCTGACTGTCGATGGACCTGCCGAGGCGCATTCGTTTCACCTTCGGACCCGCACTCCTCTGGTCATCGACGAGCCCGAGTAAGCCGCGCTCGACGCGGGGGTAGGACGCCCTTGGGCGGCAAAGCTTGGGCAGGGATCTCCGAGCGCCGAGCGGCCCGACGTCCAAGGCCTAAGCGCTCGTAACCCTTGGCCATTGGCGCACGGGCACCGCCCCTGGCCGTTTGCGCTTGCCTCTCGGGCAGGCCGGCATATCCGGGCCGGCCGCCCTTCACCATTCAGGTAAGCTGGGGCAAGCTTCCGGCAGCCCGCGCGGGCTTCGCCATCCTGAACATGAACGGATCGAACCAAGCGACGGTCGTGATTACGGAAACGCCGACCGACCCCATGGTCGGCACGACCATCGCCGACAAATACGAGCTCGTGCGGCTGGTGGGGCTCGGCGGCATGGGCGCTGTTTACGAAGGACGCAATGCAGCAACGCTGAAGCGCGTCGCCGTCAAGATCCTGAATTCGCCGGAGCTCGCGCAGAGCCCTCAGGTGGTCAAGCGCTTCTTCCGCGAGGCGCGCGCCAGCAGCGTGATCGAGAGCGACCACGTCGTTCAGGTCTTCGACTCCGGCACCGATCCGAACACCGGCCACCCCTACATGGTGATGGAGCTGCTCAACGGCCAGGACCTCGAGCACACCCTCCAGCACTATGGCGCGCTAGCTCCCCTGCCGGCGGCCAAGCTCGTGCTGCAGGCGGCGACGGGCCTGGCCAAGGCCCACGAGCAAGGCATCGTCCACCGCGACATCAAACCCGCGAACCTCTATCTCACCAATCGCGAGAACGGTGAGCTCGTCATCAAGATCCTCGATTTTGGCATCGCCAAGGTGAAGATGGAGGCGCTGTCCGAAACGGCGTCGGGCATGACGCGCGAGGGCAGCATGCTCGGGACGCCTCTCTATATGTCCCCGGAGCAGGCCAAGGGCTCGACGCAGATCGACGCGCGCAGCGACGTCTGGTCGCTGGGAGTGGTGCTGTACGAGCTTTTGTGTGGGACCTTGCCCTACGCCGACGCCTCGTCGCTCGGCGAGCTGATGGTGCACATCATCACCTCGGACATCCCGCTGCTGCAGGACAAGGCGAAGCGCTTGTTGATGTCGCGCGACATGGCGCGATGACAGATCTCGGCGAGCTCGGGCGGAACCCACGGCGCCTT
>DATLIL010000498.1:0-2452 GCA_035539475.1 Polyangiaceae bacterium | reverse complement strand
GTGCGACGTGTTGACGCTCTTCCAGTCGCGGAACGTCGACAGGAGGCCGACGCCGACGTTGATCGTCCCGTTGCCGACGGGGAAGATCCAGCCGTAGCCGGGGAGGCTCGCGCCGTTGCGATCGCGGACGTCGAGCGCGCTCTCGATCCACGGGTCGTCGTGCATCGGGCTCTCGTAGTACCCGCGGATGGCCATGCCCTGCGGGTAGCTGCGGTCGCGCCACGTACCGAGCGCCCGGCCGAAGCGCGAGTTGGAGCCGTCGGCGACGACGACGTAGCGGGCGTGGATCTCCTCGAGCGACCCGCTGTCGTGGTCCTTGACCGTGGCACCGACGAGCATGCCGTTGCGCAGGATCGGTGCGATCGCCTCGGTGTGTTGGAGCAGCACGGCGCCGCGGGCCACCGCGTTCTCGGCGACGAAGGTGTCGAGCTCGGCCCGTCGCACCACGTAGCCGTAGGACGGGTAGATCGGGTGGTCGGGCCACGCGAGCTCGAGCGTCTTGCCGTGGGCGATGGCGCGCAGGCCGTCGATGCGGTGGTAGGTCGCGAGCGTGTCGGCGAGCCCCATGTCGTGGAGCTGCTTGACGGCGCGCGGTGTCAGCCCGTCTCCGCACGTCTTCTCGCGCGGGAACCGCTTGCGCTCGACGAACACCACGTCGAGACCGTGCTCGGCGGCCCAGTAGGCCGTCGCCGAACCCGCGGGCCCGCCGCCGATGACCAGCAGGTCGTGGCGGTGGCCAGGGCGCGGGGCGGGGTTGGTCACGTCGTGGCGATCAGTGACCGGCCTCGCCGCCTGCACTCGCGGCGACGTCTTCAGGGGTGAGCGAGTCGAGCAGCTCGGTGATCTCGCTGATCGAGCTGCCTTCGGGGAAGTTCGCAGGGAGCTCGGGGTTCTCGGCGATCGCCTCGAGGATCGCGAGCTCGTCCTCCGGGGCCCCGCCGAGCACACGCTCGTGGTACACGACCGCGAGGAGCTCCTGGGAGGAGAGTGCCGCGCCCCACGCCGGCATGCCACCGGCTGAGACACGCTGGCCGCCTTCGCGATCGGGCGAACCGTAACCCGCACCCGGTGACACGGCGAGCGAGCCGTTGACGACCCACCACACGTGGCTGTGGTAGTCGGGGAACGTCTGGGTGACTGTCCCGAGCTCGGGCCCGACGCCGCCACCGCCGCTCGCGCCATGGCAGCTGGCGCAGCTGCCGTAGACCTCGTCGCCTTCGGCGGCGATGCCGGCCTCGGCCACGGTGGCCTTGTCGAGCGTGCCCCAGTAAAGGAAGCCCCACAGCGGGAGGAAGAGGAGCACCGGCACGGCCCAGAACGGGATCTTCTTGCGGGCGATCGCGGCCTGCGCGTACGGCGACAACACGATGTCTGGTGCCTTCACCGCCTCGATCGGAGCCGCCGCCGCCTTCGCCGGCGCCGCGGCCGACGGCGCGGTGGCCGGCGCGGCCGACTCGGACGCGCTCGATACGGCAGGAGCTGCACCGGTTTCGCCGCCGCCCAGCCCGAGCGCAGCGCGACGGGCCCGCGAGCGCTCGAGAAGGTGCTCAGGGATCTCGGTCAACGGGGCCTCCGCAGTACGGTTTCAATCGGACGGGCGCATTCGCGCGCGTGGTGCAGTGCTCCGGCGAGCCGGAAGCAACGAGCGCCACTGCAGGGGTGGTCACGCGGCCGTCTGGCCGCGTCACTGTAGGCGGATCATGCCACGAGCGGCCAAGCCGACAGGCGCCTTCGTCGGGACCCGAGAAGTGCCGCGAAACGGGGCGAAGAACCCCGTTCCGGTGCATCCGTACGATGTGCCACCGCCGAAAGGCCCGTGATAGACAAACCCCGCGTGTCGGTGCCCACCGAGGCGTGCTAGTTGGCGCCACGGCGAAGGTGCCAGCGGGCTTTCGCACCAGTCCCTGACGCATGGGCGAAACCCGCACAGCCGTAGAATTGTGAGCGAATTCACGAGACGGATTGCACGAGGAGGTGCCGCAGGATGGTCGCATTCGTCGGGTCGATCCTGGTGACTGTCATCATGGCGGCCGGCATCGCCTGGTGGGGCAAGCGCCGACCGGTTGGTGCGCCCCTCACGTGGGGCGCAGCGATGGTCGCGTCGCTCTACGTGTTCTTCCTGTTGTTCTGGGCGTACGGCGTCGTGCCCGACCGCTGGTTGGCATGGGCCGACAACGAGCTGCAATGGCGACCCGACAAGCTCCTGTTCGGTCCCGGCGAGATCCTCAAGCCCACGGCCGAGGGTGGCTCGTTCCCGTTCACCATCACCTGGCAGACGATCCGCGACATCATCGCCACGCTCATCTACGGCGTGATGCTCACCGCCAACGCCGCGGGGTTCATCCTGTGGCAGAACCGGGGCAAGAAGGCGAAGACCGCCATCGAGCGCTCCGAGTACGGCCGCCCGCTCGTCAGGGAAGGGGTGTGATCCATGCCGGCTGGTGATGCCAAC
>DATLIL010000497.1:0-6294 GCA_035539475.1 Polyangiaceae bacterium | reverse complement strand
CCGCAACGGTTGCCGCTGATCGTGTTGTTGACGAGCTCGACCCTGCCGCCTCGCCGCGCCGCGATGCCTCCGCCCTTGGCCCCGGCGTTGCCCACGATCGCGGAATGAGTGATGCGCGTCTTCGAGCCGTCCGAGTAGATGCCGGCGCCGTAGCTGGTCTGGCCACCGATGAAGGTGATGTTGTCGAGCGCGTTGTGGCGGACGATGCTGTCCTGGACCTGCAGCTCCCCGCTGTACATCGCGACGCCGCCGCCGGGCTGATTAGCCTGATTGCCCTCGAGGTTCACCTGGTCGAGATGGACGAGCGCCTGGTTGGCGTAGATACCGCCGCCGCTGCTGCCGCTGGAGCCGTTCAGCACACTGACGTTCGCGAGCGAGAGGCAGGTGGTGAAGACGCCGCCCTCCAGCGACGGGCCCACGACGCCCGACGAACAGGGAGCGCCGTCGGTGGACGTGACCTGGATCACGCCGAAGCTGCCGTTGACGGGTGAGCGCTGAGCGAAAATGCTGGTCAATGAGGGGCTCTGGCCGGTACCGACGACGGTGAGATTGCCCGCCTCGAGCTCGAGAGTCTTGGTCAGCGCGTGAGTTCCCGGGTCGAGCTCGGCAACGACCGCACAGTTGTCCCTGAGCTGCTCCGCGCGTCGAAACACACCGCGCAGCGAGCAGGACAGCGTCGTGTTGAACGACGCCGGCAAGCAGCTGTCCGCCGCGGCGTCGGGGTCCGCCACGTCCGTCAGCTGATTCACCCGGAAGGTCACGCTGCCTCCGGGCGCGCAGCACCACCAGTCCGTGGCCGGATCGCACTCGTCGACCACGCCGTCGCAGTCGTCGTCGACGTCGTTGGGCTGTTCCGGCTTGCGTACGTAGTTTTCGTCGGCCGTGCCGTCGCAGTCCTCGTCGATGTGGTTGCAAGTGTCGTCCTGATTGGGCGGCACGGTGGTGAAACCGGCCATGCCGATCAGCTCCGCGCCCTTGTAAACGGGCACGCCGCTGCCGGAGACGGGCTGCATGCCGATGAACGCACCTGAGTCGTCGTAGCGCCAGAGCTTCACCTCCAGCACGGGCCCGCCGTCGGAGTGGTTGTCGGGCGTGTGCCCGAAGGTACCGATCAGCCACTCCTTGTTGCCGCAGGTCTGGATGGAGTGCCGCGTGAAGCCGCTAACCAGGGTGACGGGCTGACTGCTCAGCGCGATCGCCGCCGCCAGCGGATCAGAGGCCAGGGTCAGGGTCCGCCGGAACTGGCCTTGTTTGTCGAAGAAGCTGATGCGAACCTCGTTGGCGCCGGGTACGGCCGCGCTGTGCAGCACCGCGAGCTCGTCGACGTGGTCGCCGTCTTCGTCCGCCACGGTGAAGCCCAGGAAGTCGCTGAGGGGGCTTTCGCGGTCCACGATCGAAAAGGGCGCCGGCATCGCCAGTACCCTCTCATCGACCGGATTGGGGTTGTCCGGAGTAAAGAAGGAGACGCGCAGATCCGTGCCGTCCGTCGTGTGCGCCACGACCATGTCCAGGTAGGGGTCGGTGTCCATGCGGCCGACGCCGAAGCCCACTGCGTCCAGATGGGGGCTGATGAAGTCGTCGAGCACCGGAAACGGGACGGAGAGCTTGTAGTCGGCGAAGCTCTGGTTGTACTGCACCAGCTTGCCGCCCACGACGTACGCGCCGAAGGCGTTGTCTCGGGTCAGCGCCACGAATTCGCTGAGGCCATCCCCATCGAGGTCGGTCGAGCCGATGCCGCCGAAGGGGTCAGGGATCTCGTAGATCGGCGAGTCCATTCCGTCGCCCGGGTCCGAGTTGATGAGGATGTTCGGCACGCAGTCGAAGCTCGGCGGCGTCGTGTTGGAGACGAGGTTCCAGTCGCAGTACCGCAGGTGGCCGCCGTCGACGTCCGTGGGATCGTCGTGCCAGCGGTAGTACATGACCATGGGGTTAGCGCCGGCCGCACCCGCGCCGGCAATGACCCCGAATGCAACACTCGCTGCCACGGCCCAGCGACCGACCTGCCTAGACAAACCGATTCCTAAGTTCGACACGCGACCTCCCGACATGCTCGGCCCCATCAGACGTTCGGGAGGCGACAGGTGAGCGCTCTATTCGTGCTAAGTAGATCTGCGGGTCGCTCCATGATGCGAATTTCATGACTTCGAGCGCCGCGGATCAGCCGCACGAGCAGGATGCCGCGAACGTCCTGTTCGAGTTGTTTGGAGAGCCGGTAACGAATGTGCGCCGGTTTCCAACGGGGATCGGCCACTGGGTTTATGAGGTACGAACGGAAGGCACTGTCCGGGTCGTGAAGATGGGACTTGCCGCGCAGCATGAAAACTTCGCGGGAGCGGTCCACTGGTCCACGGTCTTGCGACCGCTCGGAGTTCCGCTACCGGAGCTTTTGGCTCACGGAACGCGGCGTGGGCTGCCGTACGCGGTGCTGGAGTACCTCGAGGGGGAAGACCTCGGGCGCGTCTATTCGATCCTGTCACCCGACGAGCGCAGGGCGATTGCCGAGCGTGTATGGGATGTGCAAAACGTGCTCGCGAAGCTCCCGCACGAGAAGGGCTATGGTTTCATGCGCGTGCCAGGCGGATCCCTTCATCCTTCCTGGGCTGCCGTTGTCGATGCCTCCATTGCCCGCAGTCGAGGACGCATCGAGACTGCTCGGGTCGTCGACTCACGCTGGGTAGAGCGCGTTTCGAAAGCTGCGCAACCATTCTCGGCGTACTTCGCGCAAGTAGCCCCGAGAGCGTTTCTCGACGATGCGACCACGAAGAACGTGCTCGTGCACGATGGGCAATTCAGCGGCATCGTCGACGTGGACTGGCTCTGCTTCGGTGACCCGCTGTTTACGGTGGCGCTGACGCGGGCGGCCATCCTCTACGCAGGCAACATTCCCGACTACACCGACCACTGGTGCGCCCTACTCGGAGTCACCCAACAGCAGCAGGCGGCCGTGCGTTTTTACACGGCACTCTTCTGTCTCGATTTCATGAGCGAGCTCGGTCAGACCTTCAATCGAGAGAGGGAAGCAATCGCCCCCGAGCGAGTCGAACGCCTCGAGAGCGTGCTGGAACGTCACCTGGACGCAGCCTGAGGTCTCAGGTCACCAGAAGTCGGCCAGCAGCTGTTCCTGGGGGATCTGGCTGCGAATCGAGGCGTGGAGCGACGGCAGCTCCGACCAATGCAGGCCGGGCTTCATATGGTGAGCGGTGTGTAGGCCGAGATTGCAGGTGAGCAGGTTGAACAGCGTATGTTCGCGGTTCACGCTGGCCTCGACATGCTCGCTGGTACGGTAACCGGCGTGGTGCTCGTACGTGGCCCAGCACGTGTGCATGAGGGTGAGCAGGCTGGGGATGAAGAACACCAGCAGGTAGTTGAGCGGGCTCAGCCAGAAACCAGCCGCCATGAACGCGTAGCAGGGCACCTTCATCAGCAAGTAGCGACGGAACACTGCCGGGTGCTGGCGACCGATCCGGTACACGTCGAACTGGTGATGCAGAAAGGTGTGCAGGGTGTATTCGATCCTGCCCATCTGCGAGCCGTCTTTCCGCGTCCAGTGCGACTCATCGGGGGTCGTTGACGGCGGCTGGTGCAGGTAGTTCTGATGGTGCCCCAGGTTGTGGTGCAGCACCCACGTGTAGGGGCCAACCCCGGTCTGAACCGCGAGCAGCACGTCGTAGGCGCGGTTCAACACCCGAGAGTGAAACGCATTCACGTGCTGATGGTGGTGATTGAAGGCCGCCACCATGGTGCTGATCGCGAACAGCGGGAGCAGCGCCAGCAGGGCCACGGTCGTGGAGGCCCAGAGGTACACGGCGACGTGGAGCGCGAACGCCCCCAGCACCACGAGCACGGGCCACCAGTCGGCTTTGTAGCGAAGCAGGCGCCCACGGGGTGAAGAGGAGGTGCGCATGTCGTGAAAATAGGAGCGGGAGGGCTAATACATCGGAGTGAGCGAAAGGCAAGAACAATTCCTCCTGCTGACGAAACGCTGACGATCAATGGCGAACGCCGCCGGGCATCGGGGCCGGGCGGCGTGAGCGCAACTGGCGGTCTGCACGAGCTAGTAAAATGCGATGTCGTCGATCGACAGGTCGAAGATCGCGCCCGGCTCGAAGTTGAAGTTCAAGTTGTTGAGCTGCGACGATTCAACGGCTTCGGCCTGGATCCCGAAGCCGCGCTGCGACAGGCCGCGAAACGGGATCTTGTAGCGCTTCCAGACCACGTCGAGCCCCATCAAGGGGACGCCGAAGGTGTCGTAGCAGGCTTCCCCCGGGGGGCCGTCCTCGACGCAGACGCCGCCCGCAGGGTCGGACGTGACGTCGGTGATCGCGAAGCGCACCTGATTGGTCGACGTATCGCCGATGCGCGCCCAGAACGTGATGCCCTCCCAGGCGCTCGCGTCGTAGAACACCGTACCCGCAGGGTCGTAGACGAACGACAGGCCGAGCATGGCGCCCCATTCGTTGTAGCCCTGTCCGGTGATGTGCATGGCGTACTGGCTGCCGCAGCGGGGTTCGGGCAAGGCCTCGGGTGATGCGGGGCCACCGAACGGCGGCACGAGCGTGCCACCCGGCGTCTCGTCGCTCGCGGTCCACCAGGCTCCGGTGCGGTCGCCGATGCGCAGAACGTTGGGATTCGTATCCTCCATGTCGTCGATCACGGCCGTGGGATCGATGACTTCGCTCGGGTCGGGACAGGCGGGATCCGCAGCCATCGTTTCGGCTTCGACGCCGCCGTCGCCGCCGGTCTCCACGTCCGATGCGTGGGACTCCTCGCCGCCGGTACAGGCGCTACCCAGTAGCAACGAGATCACGATACATCGCGGCTCGATCTTCCCCATATCCATCCTCCATTCTCGCGTCGTCGCGTTCAAACCAGGCCGGTAAGCGGCCCCGTGCACCATTCGGGATTGCCGAACGTCTCGTCCGGCAGACCCATGACCTGAAGCAAGGAGACCAGGAGATCGTTGTGTGGTCGCTCGCCTTCGAAGCGAAGAAAGCGGCCCGTTTGCAGGGCGCCGCCCGCCGAACCGGCGAGCACGTAGGGCGCGTCCTTGCGCGAATGGGTGTTGCCCTTGGCGAGCTCGTTGCACCAGAGGAGCAGCGTATTGTCGAAGACGGTGCCGTCGCCTTCCGGAATGGCCTTGAGCTTGGCGATCAGATTCGCGAACTCGCCGGCGTACCACTGATTGATGCGCGTCAGCTTGTCGACGCCAGCGAGATCATCGTCACCCAGGTGCGAGAGCTCGTGGTGTCCCTCTTCGATGCCGAGCCAGGTAAAGCGCGTATCCGCAACCGAGCTCGACCATTGCAGCGAGGCGACGCGCGTGATGTCGCAGGCGAAAGCCATGGCCAGTAGATCAGTCTGCAACGCGCCGACCTCGGGATAGGCATCGTTCGACTGGGCGTCGAGCGGCGGCACGACTGGATCGGCGCAAGCCGCAGCATCGAGATTCGTCGGCCGATTCAGCCGAGCCTCGATATCGCGAACGGCGGTGAGGTGCGCGTCGAGACGCTGCCGATCCGCGCTGCCCAGCGCCTGCGATACGCGCGAATACTCGGTCATGACGGCATCGAGGATCGACTTTCGTCGTGTTCGCAGGCGCTCGAGCACCGCCGGATCGGTGTGCAGATCCGCGAACACGCGAGCGTAGACCGCGGCAGGATCGTCCTCGGGCGGCAGCGGCTGGTTCGCAGCGCGGTAACACATGCGCCCGAAGTTGTCGGCGTTGCCGACCCTCACGCCCAGCTCGAGCGAGGGCAACTGGGTGGAGAGCCCGAGTACTTCGGCCATTCGCTGATCGACGGACGGCCCTGCCGCCCAGCCGGCAGACGGCCCCGCAAACCCGCCGAACGGACCCGGATTCAAGCGCTCGCCGGTGAGCATTCCGCCGATGCCCATTTGATGCCCGTCCCCGCCGGCGCCCTGCTGGTCGACGCCCTGGATGATCACGAGGTCATCTCGATGCTCGGCGAGCGGCGACAGGATGGGCGAGAGCGCGAAGTCCGTCTCGCCCCCGCTCGGCGTCCAGAGCGCGGGCAGAGTGCCGTTCGGCGAGAACATCACCACGAAGCGCCTGGGCGGTGCAGTCTGTGCGCTGGCGCGCCGCGGCGCCATGGCCTCGAGCCAGGGCAAACCGACGGCCGCGCCGAGCGCGCTGCGGAGTAACGTCCGACGGCCGAGTCGATGCCTCACGGCGTCACCGCCTCGGCAGGCCCTGTGGCGAACAACGGCTGCTCGATGGTCGCGCGGATCATTGCGCGCAGATCGCCCCGCCGCGCGGCGAGCTCAGCTGCGAGC
>DATLIL010000496.1:0-4003 GCA_035539475.1 Polyangiaceae bacterium | reverse complement strand
CGATCCGCGCAAGGACGCCGACAAGCTCGCGCCGTTCTCCCCCGTCTGGGCGACCTATCTCGCCAAGCAGAAGGGCGCCCGCGATCGAGGTCGCAGCCGGGCGCTGCGCTGGGCCTTCGAAGAGCTCCGGGTCGCGATCTTTGCTCCCGAGCTCAAGCCCGCGCTCTCCGTCAGCGTCGCCAGCCTGACGCAGTCCGTCGCAGCGCTACGCTGATTCGATCGTCAACCCCAGTTGACGCCGAAGACGCGATCTCGGAACTTCCACGGTGGCGTGGGAGCTACGGTAGCCTCGGAGTAGACTTTCAAGAGCTCAGCGCCGAAGGTGCTCTCGCCCTTGATCAGGCCTGTTTCGTCCTGAAAGTGCCACCATTCGGCGCCGATTGTGGAGCCGCCGCTCGGAAAGTCGGGGCGTGCACGGATGCGCGCAAATCCTTGTTCTGCGAACAGCGCCGTGAGATCGAGGAAGTTCCCGTCGGCCGTCAGGTTGCCCGAGCGGTTGTTGTACGTGATGACGTTGCTCAGGGTGAGCTGGATGCCGCTGCCCGCGTTGCAGCGAGCGTAGACACGATGAAGGCGCGGCTCTCCGTCGCGAACGACGACGTAGGGATCGTTCTTGGGATTGACCATACCGCTGTGGAGAGCGAGGTCGAGAGCTCGACCAGAGTAATGGAAAGAAGTGGCGCTGCGACCGGCGCTGACGGGAGCGTTGAGATCGCGCCTGCCGCCGGCCGACGTCAGCAGTGCGCCCGCCGAGTGTACGGCCTCGTACACCTTGCGATAGCGAAGCGCGGTGTCGGAGCGCAGCCAGACCTTCGAGTAGCCCTGCCCATTGTAGGGATCAGCCGGCGAAGACTCGAAGATCAGGCGATTGGGCGTCTCCTCGACGCTATCCGCGCCCGGCGAGTCGAGAGCCAGACGCGCAGCGCGGTACTCGGCCTCGATCAGCTCGAGCGTGATCGGGCCCACGATCCCGTCTGCCAGGACACCGTGGTCGCGTTGAAACTCGAGCACCGCCGCTTCCGTGCGTTTGCCGAAGTCACCGTCCACCTTGAGCGGCACGAAGTCTTCCTCCGGGGGCCCAGCGGCGACGTGCGTCCCGAGAAAGTTCAACATCTCCTGAACCGACCGCACGCTTTCGTTCTTCGTTCCTAGCTTCAGCGCCATCAGTGCCTCCCGCGGAAACCGTGTCTCCGCCTTTTGCACTCATCGCTACCCAATCCATTCAGCGGCGGAAACAGCCGATTGCAGGCGCCGACCAAATGACCATGTAGGAATGACTATGTAGGTCACATGAATCGTTCTTCACGAGTTTCGTGTCCCCATCCGAGTTGATCAGCGGCCCGGTTCGAAAGGGACATCGTGTGGAAAGCACTTCTGATACACCCCGGCTCCTCGTGAAACAGGCTGCCGCCGCTCGAATCGCAACCCTCGAGGCCCGCTCGCGCCGGGCTTTGAGCCGGGTGCTGACCGGAATTCCGCTCGCCTTGTTTTCCTGCGGCGAGAGCGACCCGGAGCCGTGCGCCGGCGACGACTGCGTCGCGCTGTGTCCCGATGGGTCGACCTGTGAACCTGCCTGCCGGGCGCCCACGGCCAGCGAGTGCTCGGGAGAATGCGTCGATACTCAGGCGGACCGCGCGCATTGCGGAGCCTGCGGCAACGAGTGTGCGGCCGACGAATTCTGCGTGGCCGGTCGGTGTGCAGCGGAGTGTGGTGGGCGCGTCCCGGATCAATGCGGCGATCGCTGTGTCGATCTTCGATCGCACCCTGATCACTGCGGAGCCTGCGCTGCGGCCTGCAGCGGCGGGCAGGTTTGCGTCGCCGGAACGTGCGCGGCCAGCTGCGGCGCACTGGCACCGACAGCGTGCGGCAGGACGTGCGTCGACTTGCGGAACGACTCACTCAACTGCGGCGCGTGTGGGCACGCCTGCGAGAACGGCCAGCGCTGCGTGGCTGGCGAGTGTGGCGGCGAGTGCGGCGGCGAGAGGCCCAATGCCTGCGCCGACAGCTGCGTCGACCTGCAGAGTGATCCGCTGGCTTGCGGCGATTGCAATCGCCACTGCGCCTTGAACGAGGTGTGCGCTGGCGGCGACTGCGCCTCGAGTTGCGGTGCCTCGGGAACCGACGAGTGTCTGGGCGAATGCGTGGACACCGAACGTGATCCACGAGCTTGCGGCGAATGCGGCACGCGCTGTCGAGTCGGATCCGTGTGCTCGCAATGGGAGTGCGGAGCTAGCTGCAGGGGCCCGGGCGAGATCCAGTGTGGCGATCGCTGTGTGCTTCCCGATAGCAATCCCAAGCACTGTGGCGACTGCAATCGAGCCTGCGAATTCGGAGTGCTCTGCGTCGATGGCAGGTGCGAGGCCAGCGGAGTGGCGGGCGCCGGCGGTGCTCCTGCCGTCAGCGCCGGCGGTGCGGCCGGAGCTCCTGCAAACAGCGTTGGAGGCGAGGGCGGTTCCGCGGGCGAGGGCGGTGCCGGCAGCGAGGGCGGTTCTGCAGCTGAACCTTTCTGTCCGCGCTGGTCTGGCGAGGCCGCCGATCCAAACGGTGTGCTGCAGGGCGACGCGGAGCTCGGCGTGCCGGGGCAGATCGATGGCGCGCTCAACCTGCCAAACTCCGGCCATCTGCAAGTCCCCGATACTGACGTGCTCGACGCCGGCACCTCGGATTGGTCGATTGCGTTCTGGGTGCAGACCACGGTCGACGGAGGCACGCTGGCGCACAAGCGCATGGTCTCGCCGGAGCTCCGCGGCTACGTCCTGTTCATCGATGTGGGCAGGGTCGGAGTGCAGCTAGCCGACAACGTGCTGCCGCCCAATTACACGAACTACATCAGCGACGCGGACATCAACGACGGACTATGGCATCACGTCGCGGTCACGCTGGATCGGGACCAGACTGACGGATTGAAGGTCTACCTCGACGGCAGCCTCAACAGCATTTTCGATCCCACTGATCGCCCTGGCGATCTCTCGAACAGCGAGCCACTCAACTGGGGCGCCAACTACGGCGGTACGAGCGGCATGATCGGCATGCTCGACGAGATGAGCGTTCACCAGCGCGTGCTCACGCCGGAAGAGATCACTCTCCTGACCCAGGGCCAGACGATTGACATCGCCGGCTGCGATTAAGGCGAGATCGCATCGCGCTCGTGAATAGAACCCAGGTTTCGCCACGTTCTTCGCTAGCTTCTTCGCGCCCCTGAATCACGAAGCCGTACGCACGAGCTCGGCGGGGTCGAAGCGGAAGTAGGCGGCGAGCTCGGCGTAGAGCTCGGGGTGCTTGCGCTCGAGGAAGACTGGCTTCTCGAAGAAGGCTTCGACGACGACCGCGAAGAACTCGGGCTCGTTCGTGGCGCCGTACGCGTCGATGTCCGACTTGCGCCGGCGCTCGACGGCGGCACGCAGGGCCGCAAACTCGGCGCCTAGCACGCTGGACCAGCTGGCGTAGCGCGCCATGCTGTCGAGCTCGGGCGTGCCGTCCATCACGCCGTCCTCGCCGTCGAGCTGGTGGGCAAACTCGTGTAGCACGACGTCGTGTCCGTCTTGAGTGTTGGCTCCGCCGCTTTGCACCGCGTCCCAGGAGAGCACGATCACACCGCGGGTCCACGATTCGCCGAGACGTGCCTGCTCACCTTCGATCACCACATGGCCTTCATGCCGCACCTGCTGCGCACGGTACGCTGACGGATAGACGATGATGGTGTCGAGATCGGGGAACAGCGGCTCGTCGAGCTCGACGCGGTGCAGGACGAGCAAACAAGCGCGTGCAGCGATCACCACGCGCATCGCCTCCGTGAGCTCGAGGCCACCGGCTCCCTCGAAGTCCTTTTCGGACAGGAGGATCCGCACCAGCGCTTCGAGCTTGTCGCGCTCTGCGGGGCCGAGCCAGCGCACGAGCGGCACGCGCTCGACCAGAAGCCTTTCGTACTCCTCCGGAAACGGCGCCGCCAGAACGTCCGCGCGGCTCAGCCGGCGCCACCAGTCGAACATGTGCTCATCCTAGC
>DATLIL010000495.1:0-3183 GCA_035539475.1 Polyangiaceae bacterium | reverse complement strand
TGTTCGCCGACCTGCGCTCGGCCGTCGTGCAGCGCGCGTGACAGCGCGGGATACAATATGCCGTTGATCAGCGTCGATTTGCCGGCACCGCTCACGCCGCTGACGGCCACGAAGCTGCCGAGCGGGAAAGCGACGTCGATGTCCTGCAGGTTGTGGGCGTTGGCACCGCGCACGACGATCTTCTGACCGTTGCCGGCACGGCGCTTCCGAGGCGGCTCGATACGCTTGCGCCCCGAGAGATAGGCGCCGGTGAGCGAGCCCTCGGTCTTCATCACTTCGGCCGGGGTCCCCGCCGCGACGACCTGCCCGCCGAGCTCGCCCGCGCCAGGGCCGAAATCCACGAGGTAGTCGGCCTCGCTCATCGTCTCCTCGTCGTGCTCGACGACCAGCACCGAGTTACCGAGGTCCCGCAGCGCCTTGAGCGTGTCGAGCAGCCGGCGATTGTCGCGCTGGTGTAGCCCGATCGACGGCTCGTCCAGGATGTAGATCACGCCCGTCAGCTCCGAGCCGATCTGCGACGCCAGGCGAATGCGCTGACTCTCGCCGCCCGAGAGCGTCGCGGCGGCGCGATCGAGCGTCAGATAACCGAGTCCGACGTTCGAGAGAAAGCCGAGCCGTGCGGCGATTTCCTTCTTCAGCTCTTCGGCGATGGCGGCGTCGGCGCCGCGCAACGGCACCTTCTTGATCCAGGCGAGCGCCTCTTCCACGCGTAGCTTGGAGAGCGCGGTGATGCTCATGCCGTGGATGGTGACGGCGCGGCTCTCCGGCCTGAGGCGGCTGCTGTCGCAGGCCGGGCACGGCTTGCTGGAGAAGTAACGCAGGTAGTACTGCTTCATCTCCTCGCTCTGCGTCTGCCGCAGGCGGCGCATGAGCTGATTGACCAGACCCTCCCACTCCTCGCGCCCGCGCTTGCCGCCGAACAGCACGCCGTCGCGCTGAGCCTTGGTCAGCTTGTTCCAGGGCTTGTCGAGATCGATGCGGAACAGGTCCGCCACCCACTCGATCGAGTCCGCCATCCAGCCTTCGCCACGCGAGAGCGCAGCGGCCCACAGCGACACGGCTCCGTCGCGCAGCGACAGCGTCGGGTTCGGCACCACCAGATCCGGATCCATCTCCGGACGCGAGCCGAGACCGTTGCAGTCCGCGCAGAAGCCGAGCGGCGAGTTGAAGCTGAACGCCAGCGGCGCGAGCTCCTGAAACGAGAGTCCGCAATCCGGGCAGGCGATGCGCTCGCTGAACGTGAGCTCACCCTCGGAGCGCTCGGCCAGCACCACGCCCTTGCCCTCGCGCAGGCCCGTCTCCACCGAGTCGGCCAGGCGCGCTCGCTCCTTGCTATCGATGGTGACGCGATCGATCACCAGCGCGATGTCGTGCTTCTTCTTCTTGTCGAGCTTGATCTCTTCGTCGAGCCGCACGACCTTGCCGTTCAGGCGCACTCGGGCGTATCCGCGCTGGCGCAGGTCCGCGAAGAGCTCCTTGTGCTCGCCCTTGCGCTGCTTCTCGAGCGGCGCCATCAGCGTCACCTTCTCGCCCTTCGGCAGCTCGAGCAGCGCGTCGACGATCTGCTGGGCCGACTGCGCCGCCGCGGGCTTGCCGCACTGGTGGCAGTGCTGCGCGCCGATGCTGGCAAAGAGCACGCGCAGGTAGTCGTGCACCTCGGTGACCGTGCCCACGGTCGAGCGCGGGTTACTCGAGGCCGACTTTTGCTCGATGCTGATCGTCGGCGACAGGCCGCGGATGGTGTCGTACTTGGGCTTCTCCATCTGACCCAAGAACTGCCGCGCGTAGCTCGACAGGCTCTCCACGTAGCGCCGCTGCCCCTCGGCGTAGAGCGTGTCGAAGGCCAGCGACGACTTCCCGCTGCCGGAGACGCCGGTCAACACCACGAGCTCGTGCTTCGGGATCTCGAGCGTGATGTTCTTGAGATTGTGCTCGCGCGCGCCGCGCACGACGATGCGTTCAGCTTGCCTCATGGACCAGACAGAGGACCTAGCGCCGCCGAGCCCATGTGCAAATCCCGAGAGTTGGGGAGGGCGCGCCTCGCCGAAAAGGGCGCGTCCCTCGCCCCACGAACGTCACCTGGCCTGCAGCAAGCCTGCTGCTGGGCGCCAGGGCCGCGCACGCGCCGCACCATAAAGGCCCGGAGCCGGCGGCGCTGGTTGCAGCGAGCCGCGAAACGCCGCACGTTTGCCAGAGACCATGCGCAAGCGCGATGCGTTCTGGCAAGCGATCTTCGACGGCGAACAGATTGCTTGGCCCAGCAGCCACGACGAACGACAGAAGCTCGCTTCTCGAATCCTGGGAGCCAGCATCATCGGCGCCGCGGAGCACGTGCTTTCCGACGCGCTCCGCCGGGCCGACGGAACGCCCCCGGAGCCCGGCTCCTCCGACTATCCGGCGTTGCTCCGCGACGCGGAGGTGCTGCAGACGCTCTCGCCCGCTCAGAGGGACGTCGTGCAGCGCCTCCTGCGCAGGACGGCTTACTTCGCGCTGTACTGGCCGCTGGTGAAGGCCGGCAACCTGCCCGGGGCGCTGCTCGATCTGACGGTCACTCCGACGTCGGCGAACAGCAGCGATGCCCCGCTCACGCTGACCGACTTTTCCAGCCCACACACGTTGTTCCACCAGTGGGTGGAGGAGTTCGGCGAAATCCTCGACAGAGAAGCCGACGAACCCTAGTCGGTGATGAACTCGACCTCGTCGATCGCGACCTCGATATCGGGTCCCGCGGCGATGACCTCGAGACCGATGATATCGTGCGGATCCAGCGGAGCCTCCGCGCCTGCTGCATTGGGCTGAACGAAGTCTGCCCAGTGGTACGTGTAGATGATCCAGATGCCGAGGTTGTCGACATCCATCTCGACCTGGTGGAAGTTGCGTTCCGCTACCGGCTTCGCCATGACCGCCGCGGTCAGCACGCGCAGGTACACCGGACCATAGGTCTTGGCGCCGTTGGTGTTGCCCGCGCCGAGCAACGTGATCCCAGTGTAGACGCTGGCGTCGTAGCAGTCGCTCGTGTTCTGCACGAACGGCACGGTGATGGTGAGCAGCCAGCTCGGGTCGCCCGAGCCAATCACGTAGATGCCCTTGCCGTCGCTGTACCCGCCGTCGACGGTCGGCGTCAGCGGTCCCGGTGCGGGCGTGGACGTGCCGGTGCCGAGCTCGCCCAGAACCCAGGAGCCC
>DATLIL010000494.1:0-2600 GCA_035539475.1 Polyangiaceae bacterium | reverse complement strand
AGGACAGCGACGTCGCCATCATGACGCTGCGCATGGACGCCGGTGCACGCTTCACGCTCCCCGCCGCTACCGGCGATGATACGTTGCGCGTTCTGTATTTCTTCCGCGGCAAGTCGCTGCGGGTCAACGAGCATCGGCAGGAAGCCCACGCCGCGCTGGCCGTCGCGAGCGACGTCGCGCTCGAGCTCGAGAGCGGCGCGGAAGAGACGGATATTCTGCTGCTTCAGGGCCGTCCGATCGGAGAGCCGGTCGTGCAGCACGGGCCGTTCGTGATGAACAGCCGAGCCGAAATCGAGCAAGCCATCCGCGACTACCAGCGCACGCGCTTCGGCGGCTGGCCCTGGCCCAAGGACGATCCCGTCCACGCGCGCGAAGAGGGTCGCTTCGCGCGCCACGCCGACGGCAAGCTCGAACGTTCGTGAACGCGCGGCACGGAGCGTGACCGCCGGTTCACGCCCGCCTCTCATTTGACGCGCTGCTTGCTTGGCGCGGCGCGTGCAATGCCCCCATGCATGACGCATGGGAAGTGGATTGTCTTCGGTCTCGTCTTTCTTGCTGGCTGCCGCACTGCGGATCTGTCCGGACCCGGCGCCCAGGTGGCGACCTCGCAGAGCGCGCCGGTCGATCTCGGTTACGTGCCGAGCTCGTGCAAGAGTCTGGGCTACATCGTCGGCCGCGGCGGCGGCAGCTTCGGCGGAAGCTGGGTGAGCAACGAGTCGTTGATTGAATACGCAATGAACGATCTCCGTAACCAGGCCGCCGAGCGCGGCGCCAACTACGTGCAGCACGACTCGCCCACGCTCGGCGTGCCGGGTAGCGACGGCGCCACCAGCACCGCCACGGTCAGCGGCACCGCTTACTTCTGCTCGCGCCGCGAGGTCGAGCAAGAGCCGACGGCGGAAAACATGGCGCAGTAGCAGGGGCTCACAGCCAGCCCCGTGCGACACCGTCCGTGCTGAGCTCGACCTCGACCTTGAACGGACGATCCCACACGGCGAAGCGCGCCGCACCGAGCCTGCGCGTGCAAGCCAGGGCCTCCTCGGGCAGCGCACTGCCGTCGCTCGCGCTGGCCTGGAGCTCGCCGCGGCTCGACCTGACGCGCACGGCAACGGAGACCTTCGCCGGCTTCGGCAACGTGTGACCGACGAAGCACGGCTCGAGCACGCTGCGCAGCGCGGGCTCGACCCGCTCGCCGAGGTCATCCGAGTTCGAGCTCGTGCGAAAGCCCGGGATCGTCAGCGCGCGCTCGATGTCCTCGCGCGTGAAGGTCCTGCCCGCGTTGGATTCCGCGTCGAGGCTGGCGACGGTGAAAGACTTGCGCTCACCCCAGAGCTCTTCGGCGCGTGCGGGGTTGCCCAGGGCGTCGTAGGCCCCGACCAGGGCGGCCAGCGCTTCGGCCGCGATGATCGTGCTCCGCGCGCGCTCGACGACGAGGCGCCAGGCCCGGATCGCCTCGTCCAGGTCTTCACGTTCGACGGCGCGCTCTGCCACGGTCATGGCCAGATAGGCGAAGGCCAGCGGCGAGCCGCGGAAGGGCGCCCTGTCGAGGCCTCCGAGCCGCTCGACGCAATCAGCGGCACTTTCCGTGTGGACCTGGCTGGCGAACCCACGCTGCGGAGCCCTCAGAAAGGCGTCGATGCCCTCGGCAGTGAGTGCGAGGACACGCTGGCATTGGTTCTGTTTCAACGCGATGCGCGTGCGAACGAAGACCTTCACCGCGTGGGTCCAATGGCCAGGCTTGGCGTCCTCCCACGCGAGGGTTGCATCGGCCTCGTCGAGTCGGCCAACCGCTTCGAGCGCGCTGCCGAGCTTGATGTGCACGCGACCCCGTTCGTCCGAGCGCAGGGATCCGAGCCGCGACAGCCGCTCGAACGCGGTCACGGCTTCGGCTCCCGAAGAAACGGCACCGAGCCGCCACAGGACCACACGCAGGAGCTCCTCGTCACCGGCGGCCGAGTCACGCGCCTGCATCAGCTGGCGCGCGGCCTCGAGGCGGTGCGCTTCGGCGTCGGGTGAGGCGGTACTGGCGTGCGCCTCGAGCGCTACCGCCATCTGCGCGATGTCTTCGTTCTCGGAGGCCATCAGGTGTGCCGCCGCGCTCGGAGCCGCCGCCACGGCCTTGAGCAGCGGCTCACTCACCGCGCGGGCCATGTCGTGATAAGCCGCGACGGCCGACCAGTAGCGTTGCTCGAGCGGTCCGCTCTGTGCCTCGAGCTCCGCTCGCTTCGGGCAAGAGCTCTTGATGCACGAGTCGAGCTTGCCTGGCAGCTCGCGACGCTTTTGCTCCGCCGTCTTCATCGCGTCCTCGGCATGGAAGACGCGCTCGGCGAGGCTCTTCTGCTCCTTCGTCAGGAGCTTGAGGATGAAGCCCCGGTCGAGCTTGGGAGGGGAATCCAGGTACCAGGAGTCTTGCCGGTACAGCCCGAGCCGCTTGGCGCCGAGCTCCGCGGGCTTGAGCTCGGGCGCGGCCGCTGCGGGTTTACCGAGCGGCTGGAGCTCGATGCGGATCGGCGCCGCGCAGTCCTTGGGCGGCGCCGAATCACTCGCGCCAGCGCGCTCGCAGGCCGCCTCGTTACCATCCGACGAAAGCGCCTCGCGCG
>DATLIL010000493.1:0-1567 GCA_035539475.1 Polyangiaceae bacterium | reverse complement strand
GTAGTACGTCGGCACACGTGAACGCGCCGTCATACAGCGACAAACGCGCGGAATTACTGACAGCGTCAGTCAGTGCCGGTGTGACGCGTGCATACACCATTCTGCTCGCCTTGAACGCGCCGACCGTGGTCAGCGCGCCGTGACGATGTCGTGCCGCGCCGCCCAGAGCGCCAGATCCTGACGCATGATCGCTGCTGCCATGAGCTCCGGGAACAGATCCGGCGTGCAGGCGAAGGCGGGAATACCGAGCGCTGCGAGTGCGTGAGCGTGCTGGTGATCGTACACGGGAGCGCCGCCGTCACTCAGCGCCAGCAGGCAGACGACGTTGACTCCGCTGCGGGCGAGCTCTGCCGCGCGCGCCAGCATCTGCTTTGCGTCTCCGCCTTCGTAAAGGTCGGTGATCAAGACGAGGATCGTCTGCGCCGGACGCGTGATCACCTGCTGGCAATAGCCGAGGGCCAGGTTGATGTCGGTGCCCCCACCGAGCTGCGTGCCGAACAGCAGATCGACCGGGTCGCGCAGCTCGGCGCTGAGATCGACGACCGCCGTGTCGAAGACCACGAACCTGGTCGCGACGCTGCGCAGGCTGGCCAGCACCGCTCCGAAAATGCTGGAGTAGACGACCGAGCTCGCCATCGAGCCGCTCTGGTCGACGCACAGCACGATGTCACGCAAGGCCGAGCGGCGACGCGCGAAGCCAACGAGGCGCTCGGCGACGACGGTGCCGTGCTGGGGGCTGTAGTGCTGGAGGTTCTTGCGGATGGTCCGATCCCAGTCGATCTCGTTCACCCGCGGCCTTCTGGTGCGCTGGGCTCGCTGCAAAGCGCCGCGAACGGCCTGGTGCAGCGGGCTGCGCAGGCGACGCTCGAGATCGTCCACCACGCGCCGCACCACGGCGCGCGCCGTCTCCTTGGTGCGCGAGGGGATCACGTTCTTCAGCGCGATCAGCGTCGCGCACAGGTTCACGTCGGGCTCGACTTGCTCGAGCAGCTCGGGCTCGAGCAGCATCTGCTGCAGGTTCAGACGCTCGAGCGCGTCCTTCTGCATGACCTTGACCACCGACGAGGGGAAGTAGCCGCGGATGTCGCCGAGCCAGCGAGCCACGTTCGGGCTCGAGGCTCCCAGCCCGCCCTTGCGTGAGCTGTCGTAGAGCGCTTCGAGCACGCGATCCATGCCGAGCGCCCGCTCGTCGAGATCGACGCCGAGCTCCGGCTGCGCCGCCTGCCCCAGCACCAGTCGCCAGCGTTCGTCGCGAGAATCAGCCATGATCGACTCCGAGCAGCGTGGCCAGCACCGGCACGACCTTCGCCGCACGTTCGGGATCGAGGTCCGCGGCGAGGTCAGCCTGCTTCTTGGGCTTCTGCTTGCCCGCGCCCTTCAGCTTGGCGCCGAGGGCGCGGCGTTCGGCCGCTGCAAAGCCCGAGAAGGCGCGACGCAGAAGCGGGAGCTGAGCCTGGAAGGTATCGGCCTGGAGCTCGGCCAGCCAGGCGTCGAGCGTGGCGATGAGCTCCTCGTGATGCACCAGAAAGAGGCCTTCGCCGGCGACGAGACCCTCCAGCCAGCGCGC
>DATLIL010000492.1:0-20480 GCA_035539475.1 Polyangiaceae bacterium | reverse complement strand
GCGCTCGACGAGGCGCCGACCTCGAGTTCTTCTCCGGGCTCGGCGCCTCGTCGAGCCCGGAGAAGAACTCGAGGTCGGCGCTGGCGAAGTAGCTGAAGCCGGCGCGTACCTCCACGGCGTCGTGCCAGTCGCGCTGGATGTTCTGCAGCACGGCGCCGCCGGCCGGCTGTGAGCCGTCTTTCGCGATGTCGCAGTCTCGGCCAGCGTTGACGATGCACTGCCGCTCGAAAGCGCTCCAGCGCGTGTAATCGCCGAACAGACGGAGCTCCGTGTCGGGCGACGGACGCCAGCGCGCGCCGAGCCGGATGCTGTCGGGCAGATCGTAGGTGACGTCGACATCGGCGCGAACATGAGTGCCGAGGAGGTTGTCGACGCTGCCTTCGAGCTTCATACCGCCTGCGAAGTTCGGCCGCGATTGGTAGGACGCGCCCAGCCACAGCGCCTGCGGGCTCGCCTCCCACACCACGCCGGCGCCAGCGGCCAGCGCCGAGCCGCTGGCCTCGATCAGCGAGCGCCCTTCCTGCTCGACGTCGTTAGTGCCGTCAGCGCGCGCACGCACATCGCGCAGGATCGAATGCATCAGAGACAACGAGACGCCGAATGACAGGCGCGGTTTGGACAAACGGTAGGCGGCCGCTGCGCTGAGCTGGCCGGTGACGAAGACGCCGTCGATCGAGTGCCAGCGTTGCACACCGTCGACGGGACCGGCCAGACGAGGATGGTCCGCGTACTCCTCGCGCTGCTCGAAGTGCACCGGCGCGCCGAATGGCACGCAGGCGATCAGTCCGAACGCGAAGTCGTTCAGGCGGGTGCTGGCCGCCAGCGTCGGACCCACCAGGAAATTCGAGAGCACCGCCTGCCCGGTGTTGGCGTCGGGAGCGTCGGCTGGGGTGGGCGCGTCGCTCGGGTGCGGTGGGCGATCGTAGGTCAACCGGCGGTAGGCGAAGTTTCCGTCGACGAAGAGGTGGTTGCCCTGGCTCAGGGTGAGCGCCGCGGGGTTGAAGTAGGTCGCCGTCGCGTTGTCGGTCGTGGGGTGACCGTGCTCGCCGGCGAAGCGCGCCACGCCGAAGCCGGCTGCGCGAGCTTCCCCGAGCGAGAAGAGCGCGAGGCCTGTGCCGATCAGTGCCGCCGAGAAGCGCATGCGCAACATGAAGTCAGGTGCCGCAGGCACCGCCGGGAGGGGTACGGCCCCGAGGAATTCAGTTCCGATTTAGTGTAACTTCGCTCTCGGTTCACTTGTTTTCGCCACGCACTCTCCTCGCCTGCTCGTGCCTGCTGTCCTGGGGTTGCGCCGACCCGCGCGGCACCTACGAGGATTTCGTGGCGCGAAAGGAAGCTCTGGACGCTGGTCCGAGCGACGACGGCGGTGGACCGTGTCTGCCCCCCGCGCCCGGAGTGGTCTCGGGGACGGCACTGATGGCGATCGGGACGTCGATCAGCCCCAGCCATCCGATTCTTTTCTTCGGGCAGATCGATACGCCCGAGCAAGACGGCAGGACCGCGGTCCTTTTCCGCTACCACCCGCTCGATGCCAGCGATCGGCAGACCGAGGTCGGTGAAGAGCTCGTGCTCGGTCCCTATGCCATCGAAGACGACGGCAGTTTCGACGCCGACACCGGCGAGATGACATTGCCCGGCGAAGCCAACGCCATCCTGCCCGGCGTGCCCATCACTTCCACGCTGATCCTGCACGGCACGATCTGCGGCGTGAAGAGCTTTTACTGCGGCACCGTGACCGGCAGCTCCACGTTTCCCGTGGAGGGCCCGATCACGGGTGACTTCGGCCTCGATCTCCTGGAGGACGGGAGGATCCCGGCGCAGCCGCGCTACGGCTGCGCCGAGGATCAACTCGCCGCACCTCTCTGAGTCAGGGCTGCAGGCGCAGACGACCGGAGAAGGTTCCGTACGTGTACGTGTACGTCGTGTAGTCCGCGTTGTAGATGGAATGGCTGTAGTACGTGTCGGTGGAAGACGGCGTCACCCAGGTCGCGAGCGCGGATTGACGCAGCGTCGTCCCGTCGTACACGTCGGGGAAGTTCGAGCCGTAGAGGTAGAACTGCCGGAGGTAGTCGGCTTCGGGCAGGTACGACACCTGTTCGGCCGGTGCTGGTCCGGACTGAGTCAACGTGAGCTGGAAGTAGTCGCTCGCCCCGTAGTCCCAGATGCAGAGCTCGCCCGCTGCCCCCGCCATCTGCAGCAGGCGACGGCTCATACCGTCATCGCCGTAGGTAGCCAGGGAGGCAACCTCGACCGGGACGCAGACCTGACTCCAGTTACCGACTTCCTGCCACGGGCCCGTGGCCTGCAGCGTCAGCCCCTGGTAGTAGTAGGAGCCGACGCTGGTCGCGAGGGCCGCGGCCCAAGGCTGCGACGGATCCGAGTCGTAGCCGCCGCTGGGGACCAGGTAGCCGTCCTCCTGCACTGTCTCGGGCTGTTCGGTGCCTTCGTAGTCATCGACCTGGATCTCGACCAGCAGCGAACCGTCGACGAACGTGATGTCCTCCAGACCTTCGGCGTCGAAGTGCAGGACCACCGGCGTCGTGAGACCGCTGGCGATGTGAACGTTGAACGGCTGTGAATCGGTCCACACCGCCGATACTTCGGTCGTCGTCGAGCCGTCCGTACGTAGCAGGCGAGGGTCGCTCGAGAAGTAGAGCTCGAGCGTGTAGTCACCCGCGGGCAGATCCTGGGTCAACGTCGTCCCCGCTCCGTCGAGCGGGAAGTATTGACTCCACGTCGGCGCGACGACCCTGAGGTACGTCCCCACCGGGAACGCATACGTCGCCCCGTCTGCACCGACGGTGGAGATGGCTGCCGAAAACCGGCCGATCTCCTCCGTCGGCTGCTCCTGCTTTCCCTCGTCCCCGCAAGCCAGCAGAAGGGGCGCGGAGCAAAGCGCTGCAACGACACTGATGATTCGTGAATACCTGATCATGCTATTCCTCCCAGCGAGTCCTCGACTCGCGCGGGGGAGATTATCGATCAGGCGCTGTCACATCAACTCGCAATCTTGCGATTCCCGCTCGCTTGCATGGCGCTTTCACGAGCGCATCAGTTGTCCATATTCTCGCCCTGGTCGTCGTCGTCTTCGCCCTGGTCGTCGTCCAGGGGCACGAGCAGGTCCGCCTCGACGAAGGCGGCAGGATCGATGCCGAGGTGACCACATCTCTGCAGCAGCGCGCTCACTGGCATCGCGAACGTTTCGGAACGGATCTCGAGCGGTTGAAGCGTGCGCACGTGCAGCGATTCACCAGCTTCTTCCACGTGCAGCAAAGCTTCGCCTAGTGAAGCGCTGATGCCGCGCAACGTCAGTGTGGCATCACCCGAGACGCGCCAACCGCCCTCTGCGTCGGGTTCGACCTGGGAAACCGTGAATGCGATCGACGCCGGACCGGCCTGCGCGCTCTCGAAGTAGGCGAGCGTGATGTTCTCGTTGCGTAGAGCGTTACCCGTTTCGATGCTGGACGTATCGACCACGACCTCGACCTGCGTGCCCAGCATCGTCGCGGAGTCGCCGAGATCGAGGCCCGGCGGCAGCTTGACCGAAACCTCGCTGAACCAGCCGGTGACCGGAATTTTCTGGGTGCCCGCTTCGTCCATCCACTTGCTCATGCTGAAGGTGACGTTCGACTCGGGCAGCGTGGGCGTGGTCGCCGATGCAGGAGCACCGTCCACCTTTTCGTTGGTACTGCTGCAAGCCAAGCAGCCAGCAACGATCAGCGCCGCCTTGAGAACCAGATTTTCATGACTATTGAAGAACACTGTCGACCCCTTTCCACGTGCAATGACAGGGTGTGCGCTCCGCTTCGCGGAGGCCACCCCACCGAGATCGAAAATATCGACCTCGTCCCTCGATTTTGTTGACGATCTCCACCGGCTTTCGCCACGCACACGAGCACAACGATGCTTGAATCAAGATCGAGCACACCTGCGCCTGCAGAACGGTCCTCCGCCCTGCGAACAACGCCTCGTTGCCCGGATCAGTTCATTGCACCGACGCGGCAATAGCCGCGTGGCTCGCGCACCACGCGCGGTGGCCCTTTTTCAGGTCCAATTTCGTTGATCAGCTCACGTTGACCAAACCCTCACCAATTGTCGGCCGAACGACGATGCAGCTCGTCGCCCGCGCCGAACACCACCATTTTCAACCCATGCCTGCCCGGAACCTAACGCACAAAGTGCGACACGGCAAGCGCTCAATCAATCCCGCGCGCTTGCCGAATATTGCTCACACTCGCGCCGGCTGCCCGACCAACCTCGAAGGGTTACTGCCGGCGCGTGAGCTTGAAGGCGCGCTTGCCGTCCTTCTCGCTCGGCCCCGCAACGTCGAGCACGTCGATGATGATCTCGCGGATACGGCCCGGGCCCTTGAGATCGCGCAGCTTGAGGCGCTCGCCGTTGACCATGATCACCTCGCACCAGCCGAAGGCGAAGTGATGCACCAGGTCACCGCGGTCAGGCGTCTCGGGCTCCTCGTCCTCGGGCTCCGCGTGCGCGCTCGCGACCGCAGCCGCCTGCGCCGCCCAGCTCGAAGCAGGAGCGCTGCTGGCCTTGGCGGCCTCGAGCGCCGGCGGCGCGGCGTCTTCGAAGTCGGGCTCTTCACCCAATATCTGTGCTGGAATCAAGAGTCCCCTCACCCCGGCGGTGCGCGCGCTAACGAGCTCACCAGCCGCGAGCTCGAAGCCGCCCCTTGCCGCCCAGGCCAGCTGAACCGTGTAGGGCCCGCCGGTCGGGCCGGACAGCGAGACCAGCGCGAAGCGCCCGCGCAGCGTGCGCCGGTGGTCGGCGCCCTCGCCCGCGACGCGCAGCTCCACTTCCTCGACGACGCCGCTGGCCTGGACCCAGCCGCGCACGTCACCCGCGGCCTCGGCCAGCATGTCGACCAGGCCACGACCATCGGGCAGCTTCAACACGAACGCGCTCTTCATCGCAAGCCGGCGCGCTCTACCAGAGCCCTCAGGCGAGTGCCAGTAGAGCCCGCTCGACCGAGCCCACGTAGCTGCCCCCGAACAGATTCACGTGCACCATCAGCGGGTAGAGCTGGTAGAGCTGCACGCGCTCGGCGTGACCGGGCGCCAGCGGGAACGCTTCGGCGTAGGCGGAAAAAACCCGCGGCGAGAAGCCGCCGAACAGTTTCATCATCGCTAGATCGATCTCGCGGTGTCCGCCATAGACGGCCGGATCGATCAAGCAGGGCTCGCCGTCGGGCCCGACGTGGAGGTTGCCGCCCCAGAGATCGCCATGCAAGCGAGCCGGCGGCTCACTCGGCCCCAAGAGCTCGGGGAGCCTTTCGAACAGGTGCGAGAAGCCACGCTCCATCGCGGCCGAAGCCCGGTGTTTCTTGCGCGCCAGCTCGAGCTGAGCGCCCAGGCGCTCTTCGCGAAAGAAGTCGACCCAGCTCGTGTGAGCGCGGTTCGACTGGGGCAGGCTACCGATGAAGTTGTCGTGGTCGAGGCCGAAGCCCGCGGGCGACGCCCGGTGCAGTGCGGCGAGCCCGCGGCCGAGACTCTCGTCGAAGCCGGACAGCGGTCTTCCGGGCTCGAGCCACTCGAGGGCCAGAAAGGCCACGCCCACGGCGATGACGCGCGGGACGCGCAGAGCAGACGCTTCGGCGAGCCAGGCGAGGCCTCGCGCTTCGGCCTCGAACATGCCGGGCGGTGCCGTGCGATGTGCCTTGATGAAGATGCGCCGGCCATCGGAGAGCTCGACGGCGAAGGCCTCGTTGATGTCGCCGCCGGACACGGGCTCCGCGCGCGAGACTCGAGCGCAGAGTACGCGCTCGAGCTCCTCGCGCGCGCCGGCGATCACAAGCCGTGCTCCCGGCGCACGACCTGGAGCAGCTCGCGACAGGCGGCCAGGCACAGGTCCAGCACCTCGTCGAAGCCGTCGTCGCCCCCGTAGTAGGGATCGGGCACCGGCGCGCCAGGCGGAGCCTCTGGATCGTAGGAGCGCAGCAAGCGGAGCTTCGAGCCGTGCTGCTCACTCCCCGCCAGGCGCGTCAGATCGTCGAGGTTCGAACGGTCCATCACCAGCACGTAGTCGTAGCGCCCGAAGTCCTCGCGCTTGAACTGCTTGCCGCGATTGTCGATGTCGATGCCACGGCGCGCTGCCGCGCTGCGCGCGCGGCGGTCGGGAGGCTCGCCGACGTGATAGCCGGCCGTGCCGGCGCTCTCGACGCGGATCTGCCCTGCGAGCCCCGCCTCACTCACCAGGTGGCGCATGACCCCGGCAGCAGTGGGTGAGCGACAGATGTTTCCGAGACAGACGAAGCAGACGGAGACCATCGTTGGCGACCAAGACTAGCCCAAAACGCTGCGGCGGGCTCTGGCCACGAGCACCAGCGCGACGCCGCCGACCACACAGGCGCTGCCCATCAGCGTGAACACGCTGAGTCCCTCGCCGCCCAGGGCGCTGCCCACGATCAGGGCGATCAGCGGCGTGACGAAGGCGGTCAGGCTCATCTTGTAGGCGGGCACGAAGCGCAGCAGCCAGAGGTAGATGCCGAAGGTCATGACCGTGCCGGCCAACGCCAGATAGAGGATGCTGCCCACCGCCAGCGAGGTCCAGCGCGGGGCCTGATCACGCTCGACCACCGCGGCGATGCCGCCGAGCACGACGGCTCCGATCAACATGCTGTCGCGGTTCAGCACGAGCGAGCTCGCGCCCGCCGCGCGATACTTGATGAGCAGCGTCGAGACGGTGACGGAGAGCGGCGCCAGCAGCAGGAGCGCCCCGAGCTTGACCGCGCGCAGGTCGATCGCCCGCAGATCGGTGACGAAGAGCAGCGCCACGCCGGCGAACGCCAGCAGCATGCCGAACCATTGCGCGGGGCTCAGAATCTCGTTCTTGAGCACGAAGTGCCCGGCCAGCGAAACGAACAGCGGGAACACCGACCAGAGCACGGCGACGAGGCCCGAGGGGATCGCCGTCTCGGCCACGTAGACGAGGCCGTAGTTGAGCGCGAACTGAAACAGGCCCTGCGCCAGCACGACGCCACGCGGAGGCGAGCCGCCGCCCTCGCGACGTGAGAACAGGCCCACGAGACCGGCCATGCAGACGCCCGCCACCACGAAGCGCACGGCCGCGCCGGTGAACGGCGGGACGTCGCGCAGCCCCACCTTGATCACCAGCCAGGTGCTGCCCCAGATCAAACAGACGAGCGCCAGGAGCGCGTTCGTCACGACGGGAGTGGGGGCCTTCACGGCCCAAACATTACAGCGCTTCGGCCGCTGGGCAGCAGTACAGTTGCCGCGCGCTCGCGCTCAACAGGTCAGGTTGCCGCCGCCGTCGACCCCGAGCCAGCTACAGAAATTGGTGTAGTGGTTGACGCGGTCCTGCACCGTGCCCGGGTCCTTGCCGTCGCACTCCAGGCCGCCGTTGATGACGCGGATGGTGCCGCCGAAGCCGTCACCGTCGACCATGATCTTGTGCGGAGTCTTGCCCTGGGGCGCGGACGTCATCCAGAACCAGAGCGCGGTCTCCCACGACACGGCGGCGTCCGTAGCGACGAGCTCGGGGTTCTCGAGCAGCGGACGGCCGATGGCCGTACCCGCGGCGCCGTAGTTGTAGTTCCAGCTGAGCTGAATCGGGCCGCGGCCCTTGTAGCTCTTGCCGGGCGCGCAGGGATACTGCGTGTTGCTCGGCTCGCAGTAGTCGCTGATGGGACTGAGCTCTTCGATGTGAACCAGATCGCCGGTCTCGAGCGCGACGTTGCCGAGGAATGCCGCCACCTCGCGCGAGCGCGTGGTGATGTCGCCCACGCAGCCGAAGGCCGGGAACTTCGTGGCGGCCTCGAGCAGCCCCTCGTAGCTGTAGAAGCCGTTGCGATCGGGGAACATACCGTTGAACTGCTCGGAGCTCAGCACGTCGGCCAGCACCCCCGTGATGGTCTCCATCGGCACGATGGGGCCGCTGCCGCCGCTGCCACCGCTGCTGGGATCTGGCGGCACGTAGGTGCCCTGCCGGAGCTCGATGTCGTCCATCCAGAAGTCGAACGGCATCTGGTGCGGCGGAACGACGAACTGAATGGTGAGCAGCTCGCCGGGGGCGAAGGCGGCGCTTTCACCCCATCCGGCCTGGCGCAGATCGGCCCAGTTGATCTCGTACTGCAGCCACTCGGGCTGCAGGGCGACGCCGACCTTGTGCGTGTCGAAGCAGAGATCGCCGCTCATGCAGGTGCCGCCGTTCTCGGGTGGCACGGTGCCGGCGATGACCGCCGCGATGATCAGGTCGCCCGTACCCTTGGCCTTGAACTTCAGACCATCGGTCTGGGCCGGGTCGAAGCAGCCCTGAACGCCCTTGAGGTTGATGCCGAGCCCGGCGCCCCAGTTCGTATAACCGGTGCCGGTGGTGTGGGCAGCGTAACCGAGCAGCGGATCGAGCTCGGCCTTGAACGCTCCTGTCGGCGTCTGGGTGCCACCCGCGGTGGCGTCGTTGGTGGTGAACCAGTTGGCCCACAGCGTCTGGTTTTCCAGGTTGTCGACCAGGAAGGTGCCGGGCGCGGGACAGTTCGAGTTGGAGACGCTTCCACCGCTCGAGGTCGTGCCGCCGCCGCTGCTGGTGGTGCCGGCGGCTGAAGTGCTGCCGCCGCTGCTGCCGACGTTGGAGCTGCCGCCTGCGCCCTGACCGGGATTGCCGTCGGAGCGGCTGGCGCAGCCCAGCGCGACGAGCATCGTGGCAATGATGGAGCGAAGCGGAAGCGAACCCTGCATGCCTTCAACCTATGCTGGGGAACGCAGACCGGGGTGGACGCTTCTTATCGTCTGGATGGACAGAAGCGGTAACTCCCGGGGCTCGCAGACCGAAGCCCGGAAAGTTACACGGATTCAGTACTTACCCGTGCGGATCAGCCAGAAGATGGCGTAGCCCATCGCCAGACAGCCCGCGATCAGCACCACCAGGAGCAGCCCGGTACGCTGAACCGGCGAGCCGCGCTCGCGTTCGGGGGAGGGTTCTTCGTCCACGGCGCAGGCTTAGCGTCGCGATCCGGGGCTGGCAATTCGGCCGCGAAAACGGCCTGGCTTGCGAGGCGCCGGCGAACGCGCGAGCTTTCCGCGCGTGAAGACGTCGCTGACCGGCATCCAGGCAACCGGGACACCCCACCTGGGCAACTACATTGGTGCAATCCGCCCGGCGCTGAAGCTGGCCGAGACCTACCGCTCCTTCTATTTCATCGCGGACTACCACGCGCTGACGACGATCGACGATCCCAAGCAGCTGCGCTCCAACATCTACGACGTCGCCGCCACCTGGCTCGCCTGCGGACTCGATCCGGAGAAGACCGTCTTCTACCGACAGTCGGCCATCCCCGAGGTGCACGAGCTCGCCTGGATCTTCGCTTGTCTCATCTCCACCGGCCAGCTCGAGCGCGGTCACTCGTACAAGGACGCGCTGGCCAAGGGCGAGGCGCCGAACGCCGGCATCTTCAACTACCCGCTCTTGATGGCGGCCGACATCATTCTCTACGACGCCCACGTCGTGCCGGTGGGTCGCGATCAGAAGCAGCACCTGGAGGTGGCACGCGATCTTGCCGTGCGCTTCAACCACGTCTTCGGCGAGACGCTGGTGGTGCCCGAGGCGGTGATCAAGAGCGAGCTGCTCGTGCCCGGCCTCGACGGCAGGAAGATGAGCAAGAGCTACGGCAACTACGTGCCGCTGTTCGCTCCCGCCAAGGAGCTCAGGAACCAGCTGCTCAAGATCGTGACCGGCTCCGAAGCGCTCGAGGCGCCCAAGGAGCCCGAGGGCACGACCATCTTCGCCATGTACCAGTTCGTGGCCAGCCCCGAGCAATGCGAAGAGATGACTCGCAAGCTGCGCGCCGGCGGCTACGGCTGGGGGCACGCCAAGCAGGCGCTGTTCGAGGCCATCGACGCCGAGATCGCGCCCTTCCGCGAGAAGTTCGTGGCGCTGCGCAAGGACGAGGCCGAGATCGACCGCATCCTGGCGCGCGGAGCCGAACGCGCGCGAGAGATCGCTCACCAGACGATCGCCCGCGTGCGCAAGGCCGTCGGCACCGTCTGATCGGCAGCAATACGGGGCCAAGGCGCGCCATTGCGTGCCCTGGGAAGCACTGTTATTGGGCGAGCTGGCGGCAAAAGGAGCCGGGTGACATGCGATTGTCTGTTCTGTGCATGCTGGTAGGGACTGGCGGGGTAATTCTTGGCAGCTGTTCATCGGAGCCGAGGGACGTCATCGTGGTGGTCGTCAGCGCCGGCAGCGGCGGTGCGGGCTCCGGCGGAGATAGCGCAGCGGCCGGCAAGTCCGGTGACGGTGGCCGCATGGGCTCGGGCGGTGACCTCGGCGGCGAGGCAGGAGCCACGCTGGAAGCAGGCGCTGGCGGCGCGGCCGGCGACGGCGGCGCGAACAGCGGCGGAATGAGCGGCGCGGGCAACGGTGGAGCAAGCAGCGGCGGCGCGGACAGCGGCGGAATGAGCGGCGCAGACGCCGGCGGCAGCACGAACAACGTGGCCGGTAACGGCGGCGACGCGAGCGGTGGCAGCTCGGGCAGCGGCGGAGCGAATGGCTCGACACGACCAACGGCTGGCTGCGGCAAGGATCCGGGCCAGCAACTGGGCGAGTACGTGGCATACACGGTGCCGATCACGGGCGAGACTCTCGGTGAGCCCGACACGACGCACGACGAGCGCGAGATCTGGGTGCGGCTGCCGGACGACTACGATCCGAATACCCCGTACCGCATCGTGTACCTCACGGTCGGTTGCGGCGGACCGGGCACGTCCGGTTACCCACTCTGGGACGACGCACAGGGCGGGGACCCGAACGCGATCTACGTCGGCCTCAGCCGCCCCGATCCGCCCCCCGACCCGCCGAGCCAGAGCACCTGCTACGACACCCGCGGTGGTCTCGACTCCATCGAGTGGGAGTCGCTGGAGAAGGACCACTATTTCGTGTCGGAGAGGTTCTGCATCGACGACAACAAGGTCTACACCGGCGGGTACAGCGGCGGGGCCTGGCTCTCGAACATGTACAGCTGCTACTTCGGTGGCATTCCCGAGCCGCCACGCAAGTTTCTGCCGAATGTCGCCCTACGCGGCGCGATGGCCGTCGCAGGCTGCTGGGTGGACGGCAATCCGCCGTGCAACGGGCCCGTGGGTGGTCTCTGGATCCACGACGAGAGCGATATGGCGCCGAACGCGTACTCCTGCGCCCAGGAGCAGCGCGACCGGGTTCTCGCGCAGAACGGCTGCGCCGAAGGTGCCGACGGCCCGACGGAAACGTGGGAGGTTGGCGGCGGTGCCGGGGAGTGCGTCAAGTACACGAACTGCCCGGCCGAGTATCCCGTCATCTTCTGCACCACTCAGGGCCGCGGCCACGGCGCGTCGAACGACATCGCCATCCCGGAATTCACGCGCATGATCCACGAAATGGAAGCCGCCGCGCCCTGAGCCGAGCAGCAGTCTGGGCCTGCTGCTAAGGTCGGTCAGCGCCCGAGAGTGGATCCTTTGCACGACCAAGTAGAAGAGAAGCAGCCCCGCCCACACTGTTACCGCTGCGACAAGCCCGAGCTCGCCTGCCTGTGCGACCGCATCCCGCTGGTGGAGAACCGCACGCCGATCGTCATCGTCCAGCACAAGCGCGAGTCGCGGCACTCGATCGGCACCGCCCGCATCGCCGATCTCGGCCTGGCGCGCCGGCGCATCGAGGTCGTCGCGGCTGATCAAAAGACGGGTGAAGACGCGCCAGGCTGGTTGCCGCCCGGTGCGGGCCTGCTCTATCCCGGCGCCGACTCCATCGAGCTCGAGAGCGCAGCGCCGGAGCAGCGTCCGGGTTGCCTGGTGGTGATCGACGGCACCTGGCACCAGGCCAAGGCGCTCTTTCGCGACCACCTCTGGCTGCAGCGCCTGCCGCGCTACCGGCTGTCGCCGCAGGCCCCCTCGCGCTACCGGCTGCGCAAGGAGCCGGCCGCGCACTGCATCTCGACGATCGAGGCCATCGTGCAGGCCCTCGGCATCCTCGAGCCGGCCACCCGCGCTGGCGGGCTGCTCGACGCCTTCGAGGCCCTGATCGACGATCAGATCGAGCACGCCGCCACGCGCGCCAAGGTTCCGCGCCAGCGCAAGCAGCGAGCGGCGCCCTGGCGCAAGCTGCCGCGTGGCTTGCTCGAGGACCACGCGCGCCTGGTCGTCGTCTACGGCGAGGCCACGCATCCAGGTGGAGATCTCTCGCGACCACCCGAGCTCGTACAGTGGTCGGCGCTGCGCGTCCGCGATCAACGCGCCTTCGACTGCGTGCTTCGCCCCGCAGGCGGCCTGCCCTCGCCGGGGCACCTCGGGCACCTGTGCCTGGGCTACGACGACGTGGCCGACGGTAAGAGCCTCGCCGAATTTCGCGACGCCTGGGCTGGCTTCGTCGAAAAGGACGATTTGCTCGCTGCCTGGAACCCGCGCACGCTGCGCTTGCTCGAGCGCAGCACCGGCGCGACCGTCAGCGGCTTCGGGCTCAAGGGCGCCTACCACCGCGTGCGTCACGCGCGCGGCGATCTCGACGAGATCCTGGCAGCCGAGAGCGCTCAGGGGCTGCCCGCGGGCCTGGCTCGGGCGCTCGCCGCCGTGCGCGGCCGCGCCGGACAACGACTGCGAAACGCGCTCGCTGCGGGCGAGCTCTTGCGGCGACTGGCACTGGAGGCCCTGACATGACGCTCGAAGGCAAGACCCTGTTCATCACCGGCGCGAGCCGCGGCATCGGCAAGGCCATCGCGCTACGCGCAGCGCGCGACGGCGCCAACATCGCGATCGTGGCCAAGACCGCCGAGCCGCACCCCAAGCTGCCCGGCACGGTTTACGACGCTGCGCGTGAAATCGAGGCAGCCGGTGGCCGCGCCCTGCCCTGCATCACCGACATCCGCTTCGAAGACCAGGTCGCCACGGCGGTCGCACGCACGGTCGAAGCTTTCGGCGGCATCGACATCGTGATCAACAACGCCAGCGCCATCAGCCTGACGCCGGCGGCGGCGACCGAGATGAAGCGCTTCGATCTGATGCACTCGGTCAACGTGCGTGCCACGTTCATGTGCACCAAGCTCGCGCTGCCGGCGCTGGAGCGCTCCCCCAACCCGCACGTCCTCATGCTTTCGCCCCCGCCCTCGCTCGACCCGCGGTGGTACGGAGCGCACCTCGCTTACACGCTGAGCAAGATGGGCATGAGCCAGTGCGTGCTCGGCTTCGCCGAAGAGTTTCGCGGCAAGCGCATCGCCGTCAACGCACTCTGGCCCAAGACGGCCATCGCCACGGCCGCGGTGCAAAACCTGCTCGGCGGCGACGCCATCGTGCAGCGCTCGCGCAAGGTCGAAATCGTGGCCGACGCCGCCTACCTGATGCTGTGCCGCAGGAGCGCGGAGTTCACCGGCCAGTTCTGCATCGACGAAGACGTACTGCGCGAGGCCGGCGTCACCGACCTCGCGCAGTACGCCGTCGATGCCAGCGCCGAGCTCCTCCCGGATTTCTTTCTCTAGCTCGCGCGCCGGCGGCGAGCGGCGAAGCCCGCGATCGCCAGCGCCGCCAGCCAGGCAGCCACTGAGTTGAAGCCGGCGCCCGCCGCACGACAGGCGCAGCCCGCCGCTTCCGCACCGCGGCGGCCGACCATGTCGTCCGAGCCCGAGCTCGCACCCGAACCGGGAGCACTGCCGCCGTCGCCTGGATCGGCTGGCGTCATTCCGCTGGCCGCGCTGCCGCCGCTGCCGATGACGATACCGCTGCCGCCGCTACCGCCCGCGGGCCCGGCGCTGGCGCCGCCTTCGCCGAGCTGGGGCGCCTCGCACTCACCCGCGACGCAGGCCGCGCCGCCGGGACAGGTCACGCCGTCGCAGTTGTCGACGCAGGCGCCGGCCACGCAGTGCTGGCCCGCTTCACAGGGCACGTCGACACAGGCGTCTTCGACGCAGACGTCGCTCGAGCAGGTCTGTCCGGCGTCGCAGCCAGCGCAATCGCAGTCCACGCACACGCCGAGGTGACAGGAGTAACCGTCGTCGCACTCCACGTTCTGGCAGGGGTCGGCGCAGATGCCGAGGCGACAGACCCTGTCATACGGGCAGATCACGCCCTCACACGGGTCGATGCAGTCGCCGGCTTCACAGATCTGACCTTCGGGGCAGACCACCTCCTCGCACCGCGGATCGACGCAAGCGCCGGCTTCGCTGCAGACGAGCCCGCCACTGCAGGGGAACTCGCCGGTGCTGCAGGTCGGCACGCACTTGCCGCGATCGCAGATGTGATCCTTCGGACAGAGATCACCGTCGTCGGTCATGCCGTTGCAGTCGTCGTCGAGCGCGTTGCAGCTCTCGTCCGACGGCTGCAGGTTCGGCACGCAGGCGAGCTCGCCGTGCTGGCACTGCATGGTGCCGTCCTTGCACACGCCCTCGAGCTCGGTGTCGCAAGGGTCGCCGCCGCCCGCGCACTGAATACCCGTGACCAGGGTGAAGATGTCGTCGAAGTCGTTGTCGTTGCCGGTCAGCAGGTCTTCCCAGCCGAAATAGAACGAGTCCGGGTGAGTGACGCTCTGCCAGATGATGTCGTGAATGCTGGGCATGTCCTGGCCCGGCTCGTTCGGGTTGTGCGCCAGCTCGGAGTAGAAGATCTGCTGGTAGCTGCTGGGCGGACCACCGACCACCGCCGTGGGGTAACCCGTGGCGATGAAGAAGCCGATTTCTCCGCCCAGGTAGTTGGGGTCCTCTCTGACAGCGAGCTCGCGCGTGAAGGGCGCGTTGTCGGTACCCAGGATGAAGGTGTAGAGCTCGCTGACGGCGGGCTTGATCGAAACGCCGCCGGCGTCGCGCGTCACGTTGTACCAACCAAAGACGTTGTCGTTGCCAGCGCCGCGCGCCACGACGTTGAAGGTCAAGTTGCAGCGCGGATCGAACGTCTCGGGGGTGATCGCAGCGTCGGTCTGCGCGTTGATCGTCATCCCGCCTTCTTGCTCGTCCAGGCACATTTGCACGTTGCCGGCGTTCGTCACGGCAGTGCAGCTCGTCTCGGTCGCGTCGAGCACCGGAATGAGCGTCGCAGAACCAGGTTGAGTCAGGGCCCAGGCAGATGGAGCAATGGCCATCACGCCCGCGGCCAGGGCAGTAACCAGTCGGCACATGCGTCAAAAAGTAGCACAGACAGCCGAACGGTTGGACGAAACTCCGGCGCGGACTGAAAACGATTCTCGTTCTTGCGCGAGCCGATTTCACGGTTCACGCATTCGAGACTCGGCTCAGAAAAACGCTCTCGCGTGCAAGCGCTTCCACGGAAACCTGTCAGTAACAGCTGCGACGACGACGCCGGCGGGTGACGAAGATCCCCGCCAGCGCAGCGGCGAGCACACTCGCGAACATGCCGTTCGTGCGGCGATTGCTGCGGCAAGAGCAATCGCCGCCACCCTCGACGTCACGCGGAGTTCGATCTTCACCGCCGGTACCGGCGGCAACGGAGTCGCCACCAGTGCCAGTAGTCCCGCCCGTAGTACTGCCGCCGGTCCCGATGACGATGCCGCCCGAGCCGCCGTTGGCGCTACCCGCTGCGCCTGCCATGCCGTCCGGCGCCTGGCAGGCGCCGTCGCGACAGTCCGCACCGCCCGGGCACAGCGCTGCCTCGCAGTCGTCGACGCAGTCGCCGTCGACGCAATGCGTCCCGGACTTGCAGCTCACGTTTTCGCAGGCGTCATCGATGCAGACGTTTTCGACGCAGCTCTGCCCGCTGGAGCAGCCAACGCAGTCGCAATCGACGCACACGCCGAGCTCGCACGAGTAACCTTCGTCACAAGTGATGGTGTCGCAGGGATCCATACATCGGCCGAGGCGACAGACCTCGCCGTAGGGGCAAGTCACCCCCTCGCACCCGCCGGTGCACTTGCCGGCCGTGCAGATCTTGCCTTCTGGACACTCCACGTCCTCACAGGCAGGGTCCACGCAGGCGCCCTTGTCGCTGCACACGAAGATGTCGAGGCAGCGAAACTCACCGGTGCCGCAGCGCGGGACGCACTTGCCGCGGTCGCAAATGTTGTCCTCGGGGCAGATTTCCTCACCCTCGTCCGTCTTTCCGTCGCAGTCGTCGTCGAGTGCGTTGCAGATCTCGTCGGAAGGTTCCGTATTCGGGATGCAGGTGAGCTCGCCCTGCTGGCACTGCATCGTGCCTTCCTTGCACACGCCCGGCTCGCCGGTGTCGCACTCGGCGCCGCCGCCCGCGCACTGGATGCCCGAGACGCGCGTGAAGATGTCGTCGAAGTCGTTGTCGTTCGCGCTGGGGTCGAGCAGGTCCTCCCAACCGAAGTAGAACGAGTCCGCATACGTGACGCTCTGCCAGATGACGAGGTGGATGCTCGGTTCACCCGAGCCGGGCTCCTCGGGATTGTGCTGGCGCTCGGAGTAGAAGATGTTGTCGTACTCGCTGGGCGGCCCACCGATTGCGGCGCGCGGCTCCTCGCCCGTGGCGATGAAGAAGCCGATTTCTCCGCCGGCATAGTTGGGGTCGTCGCGCAGGTCGAGCGTGCGCTCGAAGGGCGGCTCCTCGCTGCCCAGGATGAACGTGTAGAGCTCCGAGACCTCTGGCTTGATCGAGTCGCCGTCGGCGTCGCGGCGAACGTTGTACCAGCCGAAGACGTCAGCGAAGCCTGCCCCGCGATTGAGGATGTTGAAGGTCAGGTTGCAGCGCGGATCGAAGGTCTCCGGCGTGACATCGCCGTCTTCCTGCGCGTCGATCGTCGGGGCGCCCTCCTCGTCGTCGAGGCAGGCCTGCACGTTGTTGTCGGAACAGGTGTCGACCGTCTCCGAAATGACTGGAATGGGTTCGGTCGAACCGGGTTGGGTGAGGGCCCACGCGGATGGCGAGCTCGCCAGGAGCGCGCTCACCACGGTCGTCTTTAAGGCAGAGAACCTCGAACGCGACATGATGTACGTCGAGGTATGCAGGTCTCGTGCGCGCGCAGGGCTGTTCCCCAAGCGTGAACTTGCGCAGCTCCCGGCCCGCAGGTCGCCCGGGCAATTATTCGCGCCTGATTCACTCGCAGCTGAATTGCTGTCCGCTGTCCTGGTCTGCTCCGCTCAGCGCGACCGAGCCTTCGAGCACGGCTCCGTTCACGTCGGTGACGCGGATCTGATAGGGCGACGCGCCCATGTGGCCGTTTGGCGGCAGCCAGTAGTTGTAGTCCTGGCGCGCGGCATCGATCCAGTTGCCGTCGACGTTCACCTGCAGCTTGGTGATCGGATAGCGATGGCCTTGAACGAGCACGGCGTTCCAGTTCACGTTGCTCGGTTCCTTGAGCTTGAAGAACACGTTGCCGCTCGCCGCGCAGGGCACGTACTTCCAGGAAATCTGGCCCACCAGCCCGCCGTTGCCCGTGCCGAGGTAGCCCTCCGACTCCGCTCCGATCTGCTTGAAGGCCTCGCGACTGAGATCGATGTGTCCGGGCGTGCACTTGGGGTTGGTGCCGATCGGGCACTCGTCGACGATCGTCACCGTTACCGACTTGCCACCGTCGCGCGTCACCTCGACACACGCGCCGCAGGTCGCCGCCGCGGCGTAGTCGGCCGTGTTGATCGCGCCGAAGTACTGGCCAGCGCCGGTCGCGACGTGCTCGATGACGTCCGGATTACGACCGAGCTCTGCGTAGCTGCAGTGCACGACGCTCGTCCCCTGATCGAGGTAGTAGTAGGTTACCGAGCCGCTCTGGTACCCGCCGAGGTCACCGAGGCACTCGCCGGGGTCGGGTTCGACGGGGTTGCCACCGCCGCCAGCCGTTCCTCCGCTACCGGCGGTACCGGCCTGGTCACCGCCGACGTTGCCGCCGCCGCCTGGACCGCTCCCACCGCTCCCACCGCTGCCGGCGCCCGCGCCGCCGCCATCTGCGCTGCTCGTCGCGCCAGCCACCGCGCCGCCGCCGCCGCTAGCACCAGCCGCTCCTGCGGGGCCCTGACTGGAACCGTTTCCTGCCGCCGCGCCGGCGCCGCCGGCAGGTGTTTCCTGGCCTTCGACGGGACCGCTGCAGCCGAGTGCGAACAGTAACCAACCGCGAACTAGAGTCCGTGTCATCGTGTTGAGCCCGATTTCTGGAACCGATTCCAGATCGACTCGTAACCGCTGGAGCCGAGCCCGGCAACTGATTCCTGTTTCGAGCAAAATTGCGTGCGCCGTGAAGCGGACGCGACGCGGTGCTAGGTTCGTTAGCGCATGTTCCAAACGTCTCTCGCTGGCAGCGAGCGCATCGAGCTCCCATACGGCGGGGTCGTCGGGCTCACGCGCGGGTTCGTGCCGCCAGCCGAAGCGGACGTCCTGTTCAACCGGCTGCTGGCCGAGACGACCTGGGAACAGGGGGAGATCGTCTTGTTCGCCAAGAAGGTCCGCGAACCACGCTTGACGGCCTGGTACGGCGATCACGACTACGTGTACTCGGGGCGCACCGTGTCACGCGCGCCCTGGACCGACACGCTGCTCGAGCTCAAGGCTCGCGTCGAGGCACGCGCCGGAGGCGTCTTCAACGCCGTGCTGCTGAACCGCTACCGTGACGGCAGCGACAGCATGGGGATGCACTCCGACGATGAGCGCGAGCTCGGCGAGTGCCCGCTGATCGGCAGCCTCTCGTTCGGCGCGCCGCGCCGCTTCGTGCTCGAGCCCAAGGCCAAGTCAGCGCGCGCCTCGGGCAGGCTCGGCTTCACGCTCGGGCACGGAGACCTCCTGGTCATGGGCGGAAACTGCCAGCACCACTACCGGCACGGTGTCCCCAAGGAGCGGACCGCCAGCCGGGAGCGCCTGAACCTCACCTTCCGCTACGTGCACCCAGCGACCGAGCGCTGATGAATTGCTGCTCAGAATGGGACGCAGGTTCCAGTCGCGGAGGAACACTGGGTGCTAGCCGGGCAGACGTCGACCGCCCGCGGCCCGCTGCACTCGATGCGCTCGCACCTTTCGGAGCCGGGGTTGCACACGGTGTCAGCCGGACAGTCGGCTACTTTGCAGCCGCCCCCGGCTGCATAAGCGACGACGGCCACGCCGGTCACCGCCGCGACGACAGCGGGTTCGTTGCTGTGCGTGATGAGGGGCTTGGTCGCGCTGCGCGAACCTGCACAAGCCTGAGCCGAGCAGGCGACTACCAGCAGGATCCGGCAGGACCAGCGTCGCACCCTCTCATTCTGCCACCGCCCGAGCGCGCCGGCACCTCTGGCCGAAAGGCGACGAAAACGTCGGAACTTTCCGACATGTTTCGCCCTTCTTGCGCGGGCCGTCATACGTACGAAACATGGCCGCAAGACGGACCGCGTCATCCTGGCGAGGCCGATGCGGCAGCCTCTATACCTTCCGAGTAGTCGACCGGAGCTCAGCGCCAGCCCTCCCCCCGCCCCTGACCAGCTCGTTGCCCTGGCGGAGGTAGGCCGCGAATTGACGGCACAAGGCGAGCTACGACAGCGACTCTCCAAGGCGATGCAGGTGCTCGACCGACGCCTCGGGGCTCGTCTGGTGGCGCTCTGTCTGTGCGACGCCGAGGCTCGCGCGCTGGAGGTGATGGCCACGCACGGCGTGCCCCTCCATACGTTTCGCCCGCAGTCGGGGCGCGGCGTGGCTGGCAGGGTCGCGGAGACGGGCCGGCCGATCGTCGTACCCAACGTGCGCTACGACGCGATGGCCATGACGGAGCTGGCCGAGATGGGTGGACCGCCCTCCGACGCACACAGCTTGGTGTGCGTGCCGCTGTCGATGGCAGGGCGGGCGGCGGGCGCACTTTCCGTCTACTTCTCCGCCGTCGACGGTGACGACTCTTCGGATGAGGATCGCGAGGCGCGTTCGGCTCTGCTGGGGGTGCTCGAAGTGGTCGCGTCGCTCATGTCGCAGGCGCTGCGTGCCGCGAGCCTGGAGAGCCTGGCGCCGCCGCCAGCGGATGCCGAGCGCCAGAGTCAGTTCGAATACGCCAACATGATCGGTGCCAGCGTGGCCATGCGCCAGGTCTACGAACAGGTAGGCCAGGTCGCGCGCACGAACGCGACTGCCCTCATTCGCGGCGAGTCCGGCACCGGCAAGGATCTGGTGGCACAGGCGATCCACACGAACTCGCAACGCGCGCGCCAGCCGTTCGTCAGCGTCAACTGCGCAGCGCTGCCCGACACGTTGTTCGAGTCCGAGCTGTTCGGGCACGAGCGCGGCGCGTTCACCGGTGCCCACGCACGCAAGAAGGGCCGCTTCGAGCTGGCCCAGGGCGGCACGCTATTTCTCGACGAGGTCGGCGAGCTACCGCTGACGACGCAGGCCAAGCTCTTGCGCGTGGTGCAGACGCGCGAGTTCGAGCGCCTGGGCGGGGTGGAGACGCTGCACAGCGACGTGCGCCTGATCGTGGCCACCAACAGGGACATGGAGCGCGCCGTCGCCAGCGGCACGTTCCGTGAGGATCTGTACTACCGGCTCAACGTGTTCATCATCACGCTGCCGCCCCTGCGCGAGCGGCGCGCGGACATCCCGAGCCTCGCCGAATATTTTCTGAGCAAGTACGTGCGCGAG
>DATLIL010000491.1:0-4082 GCA_035539475.1 Polyangiaceae bacterium | reverse complement strand
GAGTGAGACCTACCGCGTCGTCTGCTCGCCCTGGGAGTACTACGACTTCGGCTGGTTCGAGGACGCGGCTGCGAAGTACGCATCGACCAAGGGCGCGCACGCCGTCATCTACATGGACCGCTACGACGGCGCTCCGGACGCTGGGAACGAGTGGGGCCTCACTGAGGCACAGCGCGAGGTGTTGGGGCTGTGAGCGCTTCGCACCATGCAGACTTCTGCGACTGCTGCGAGCTTCACGTCGACTCGTGCCGGTGCGAACCGTGCACCGTCTGCGGCGTGATGCTTGACGAGTACTACGTCGAGGCGATGAGCGACTTGTGCCTGGAGTGCCAGGCGAGGGCGAAGAATGAAGAAACTGATTCTGATCGATTTGTCGGGGCTGTTTTGGGCTAGTTGGCACGCGACTGCCGACATGGAGCTTTCGGCCGCGTTCGAGCGGACCGTGAGCAAGGTGCACGCGCTGCGCGACGGATACGACCTCTGCGCCGTCTGCGTTGACGCTCCGCCGTACCACCGCAAGAAGCTCAGCGCTGAATACAAGAGCCAGCGCGACGCGCCGCCGCCGCAGGCCGTCGAACAATTCCAGCGCGTCAAAGAGCGCCTGGAGGCAGACGGGCTATTGCTCTGGTCGGCGAAGGGCTACGAGGCCGACGACGTGATCGCGACGGCCGTTGGCTTCGCCGCGCGCGACGGCCTGTTCACCACCATCGCGAGCTCGGACAAAGACCTATACTGCCTCATCGATGACCGGTTCGCGTCGCTGCTGACGCTGAACGGCGGCAACCTGATGAACGAGGCCGCCTGTCGCGAAAAGTTCCAGGTGGCGCCTTTGCTGATCCCGGAGCTTCTGGCGTTGATGGGCGACACGTCCGACAACGTTCCCGGCGTGCCGGGCGTCGGGATCAAGAACGCTGCCAAGCTGCTCGAGAAGTACGGCCCGACAGTCGACGACGTGATCGCGAACGCGCCGAACATCGAGAACGACCGGATGCGCGGGCTCGTGCTGAGCAACGTCGAAGCGATCCGCCTCGCGCGGCAACTCGTCCACCTGCACACCGATGTGCCGCTCGATTGGGACGCGCTCTACGTCGAGCGGAAGCCGAAGCCACTCACGCGCGGACGTGCAGCCGATTGGACAGACGCCGATTTCACGGAGGACGAACCAGTGCCAGCCCAAGCCGAACAGCAGTCAGAGCCGGAACAGGAAGAGAAAAGCGACCCGCGCCAGCCGCCGCCCGAGGACGCTATCAGCGAAGCGCCGCGCGCGAAGGCCTTGGCCATCGTCAAGCCCGCGGAGTGGTCGTTAGCCCTCGAGCCGCCGAACGCGCAGGGAGCCTGGATCGTGGCAAACAAACTCCACAATTCGCGCCTGTTCGGCAACTTCGGCAGCCCCGAAGCGGTGTTCGCGATCATCATCCGAGGCCGTGCCCTGGGCTTGGATGCCGGCACCGCGCTCGCGTCGTTTCACGTCGTCGAAGGGAAACCGACCATGCATGCTGGGCTCATCATCGGGCTCGTTCTGAAGAGCGGGAAGGCTGAGTATTTTGACCTTGTCGAGACGTCGAGCACGGCGGCGACTTGGGCAACGAAGCGCAGGGGCGCGCGCCACGAGACGAAACTCACGTGGACCATCGAGGACGCTTGCGCTGCCGGCCTCGTCGAGCGGTCAAGCAACGGGACCTTCCGCGGCGTCAGCCGAAGCGGGAAGCCGAGCAACTGGGACAAGTACCGCCGCACGATGCTCCGCTGGCGGGCGGGCGTCGAGTTGGCGCGCGCTGTTTACCCCGACGTCACGATGGGCCTCTACACACCAGACGAGGCCAGCGACGGCCAGAGCGACATTCTCGAAGGGGAGCTGGAAGTGGCATGAGCAAAAAGTCCTTCTACTCCCTCCCTCCCGACGAGCAGGCCAAGCGGCGCAAGAAGGAGGCCAAGCTGTTCCGGAAGGAGCTGGAGAAGGTGCGGAAGAAGAACGCGCGGCGCTCCAGCGAAGGAAGCCAGCCGGATACGGAAACTGCGCGAAAGCTTTAGAAAAAGGGACTGCCAACATGACCAAGAAAACCATCAAGAAGAAGTCCACCAACGAAACCGCCCGCCCCGTCATCGTCACGACCGCCCATCGCGGCGTGTTCTTTGGCTACGCAGGCGACACGAACGGCGAGACCATAAAGCTCGACCGTGCTCGGCTCTGCGTCTACTGGGACAAGAGCTGCAAAGGCTTCATGGGCCTGGCGTCGAATGGCCCTACCGCCTCGTGTCGCATCGGGCCGGCCGCTGACATCACGCTGCGAAACATCACGGCCGTGCTCGAGGTGACGGCAGACGCGGTGAAGGCTTGGGAGGCTGCGCCGTGGCTGGGGTAAAGCTCTGTCTGCTACTGCTGCACCTCGGCGCTTGCCCTGAACCGATCGCCTGGGCTGGCTCGCGCGAGATCAGCGCCGAGACGTTGGCCGCATGCCCGCGCGGCGATTGGCGCGAATGGATGGCTGCGGCGCTGAAGGTGAAGATCGGCGACGACTGGGCGACGTGGGAGCGCGCAGCGAAGCAAGCGCTCTCCGGCGACGGCTACGGCGACGGCTACGGCTCCGGCTACGGCTACGGCTACGGCTCCGGCTACGGCTCCGGCTACGGCGACGGCTACGGCTCCGGCTACGGCTCCGGCTACGGCTCCGGCTACGGCGACGGCTACGGCTCCGGCTACGGCTACGGCTACGGCTCCGGCTACGGCGACGGCTACGGCGACGGCGCGGATCTCGTCGCCTCGGTCCCCGTCAGCGGAGGGATCCAGGGGGACAGCGACAAAGGACTAACGGAGTAGAAAATGAAACTGCCTTGTCTCTCAATTCGCCAGCCCTGGGCCGAGCTCATCCTGAGCCCAGAGACGCGCAAGAACATCGAGAACCGCACCTGGAACACCGGGGTGCGCGGGACCATCCTGATCCATGCCTCGAAGGGCATGACCGGCGACGAATTCGATTCCGGCATGTGGTTCGCTCACAACGACGCCGGCATCTCGCTCGACGTGCTGAAGTACATCCTGCCGGATCTGCCGCGTGGTGGCATCGTGGGGGCCGCTCGGCTCACCAGCGTCGTCCCGCTGGATCGTCTCGGCGGCGGCCGTGGATACCCGAGCGCGCGAGCCGCTGAGCGGCCCCACCCGCAGGCGCGCAGCCCGTGGCTGATGGATGGCCAGTTCGGGTTCGTGCTGGAGCAGCCGACGCGGCTGATGCTCCGTCCGTACAAGGGCGCGCTCGGCTTCTTTCAGGTCGAGCTGACTGCGGCCGAAGAGGACGCCCTTCGGAGCGTGGGCCTGCTCGGCGCCAATGAAGCGCACCCCTAGCTCTGGTCAGCAACGTCGTGAAGGGAAACGCGAATGACGGTAGAAAAACCGAGTAACGATGACCTGGGGAAAGCCCGCAAGCGGTTCATGGCCAAGGTGGCGACCGGTCCGGGTTGCTGGCTCTGGAAGGCGAGTGGCACTCGGCCGCCAGGCGACCCGAACGGGTACGGGATTTTCTCGCTGAACGACAAGAGAACTACGGCCCATAGGATGGCCTACATCCTATTCCGCGGCCCCGTACCAGACGGCGTCGAGGTCTGTCACACGTGCGACGTTCGCCTCTGCGTCAATCCCGAGCACCTGTTCCTCGGCACCAAGACCGACAACATGCGAGACGCGGCGCGCAAGGGACGGCTGGCGACGCAGAAGCGCCCCGAATGCGCCTCGACGAGAAAGCTGACCGCCGAGCAAGTCATGCTTGCTCGAACCGAGCTGCGTAACGTTGCCGCGTGGCGACTGGCTGAGCAGTGGGGCGTTCACGAAGAGACGCTCCGAAACGCCAAGAACGGCCGCACCTGGAAACATCTGCCCATGCCAGCGAGGGCACCGTGACGAACGACCAGGAGGCAATCCTGGCGCTGACACAGAAGGTCCGCGAGCTTGAGGCGGAGCTGAAGACGGCCAACCACTGGCGCGAGCGGCACTCACGCGACGCCGAGGCGTACGGCATCCAGAGCAACGAGAACTGGAAGCGCGCGAAGGCTCTCGAGGAGGAGGTCGCCCGCCTTACCCCCTTGGTCGC
>DATLIL010000490.1:0-3100 GCA_035539475.1 Polyangiaceae bacterium | reverse complement strand
TCACCGTGAGCATCTACAGCCAGAACGCCACCACCCTCGAGGGAGAGCCGATCCAGCTCTCGCGCTTCGCCGACAAGGTCACCCTGTTCGTCAACGTCGCGAGCTATTGCGGATTCACGACGCAGTACACGGGCCTGCAGGCCTTGCACGACCGCTACGCGGCGCGCGGCTTCTCCGTGGTCGGTGTGCCGTCGAACGAGTTCGGCGAGCAGGAGCCCGGCTCAGCCGCGGAGATCCGCGAGTTTTGCAGCACGCGCTACGACGTCAACTTTCCGCTCCTGGCCAAGGCCGAGGTGAAAGAAGGCACGTCGCAGTCGCCGCTCTACGCCGCCTTCGCCGAGCAAACGGGCAAGGTGCCGACGTGGAACTTCGGCAAGTTCCTGATCAGCCGCGAAGGCAAGGTGCTCGCCTACTTCGAGCCCAAGGTCGCTCCCGACGACCCGCGCCTCGTTGTTGCCCTCGAAAAAGCGCTCGGGTGAGCTCAGTGCCTGGGATCGTGGTCTTCGGGCTCTGACGGCGGAGGCGCGCTGGAGCGGCGGGCCATCACGGCGGCCAGCGTGTTCATGAAGGCGCCGTCGACGCGCTGGTAGTAGCTGCGCGTGACGGTGATGGCGCGCTCCTCGTCGGAGGCCTCGATCGCGGCGATCAGATCGCGCAGGTGCTGCGGAAAGCTCGGCTCGAGCACCCACAGGCCGGGAAAGCGATCCATCAGCTCGCGGTAGGCCTCGAGGAAGGGGTTCGCGATCCAGCGGATGGCGACGGAGTGGCCGGAGTCGATCAGCGCGTCGAGCCAGCGCTGGAAGCCGTGGGCGATCACCATCGGATCGCCGCGGTCGAAGGCGGCGATCATCAGGTCGGTGATGTCACGCAGGCGCGCCAGATCGTTCTTGTCGGCGCGACGCACGGCCAGGCGCGCGGCGAACTCGATCACGAGCAGACGCGCCGGCAGGATGTCTTCCAGCAGGTGCGCACTCTCGACCAGATCGGGTGAGTGCTCCAGGAACGGCGAGAGCAGGTCGAGCGTGCCGGTCTTGCGGAAATCCGAGACCGTGACGCCCTGGCCGTGGCGCACGGTGACCAGGCGCGCCTGCTCCAGCATGCGCACGGCCTCGCGCAGCGTGTTGCGGTTGGTGTCGTAGCGCTGCGCGAGCTCGCGCTCACCGGGCAGGCGTTCTCCGGGCGCCAGCTCGCCCTGCAAGATCTGGCGCCGAAGCTCACGGTAGACCGTGGCCGCGATGTTCGTGGAAGGTGGTTCGCCCGCCAAACGCCAGAGCTCAGAGCAGGAAGCTGGCGCCGACGCCGAGGTACGGCCAACCGAGGCGCACCGTGAGGCCCACCGTGTCGCCGAACATGAAGCGACCGCCGGCGAAAAAGATGAACGGCACGAAGTCGGTGTCGCTGTCGTCGTAGTCGCAATAGCCGGTGGGAGAGCCGCACGGTCCCTCCCAGTGCACCCAGGCGTGACGAATGGCGAGGCCCGGCTCACCGAACACGCTGATCACGTCGGTCAGCCAGAAGTTCCACTGCAGCACGACCGGCAAGTAGAGCGCGTTGCCGCCGTAGTCGCGGGTGAAGCCCCGGCAGCGGCCCCAGTCGCAGTCGTAGTCATCGCCGTCGTAGAACAGGAAGTCGCCACCGAAGCCGATGGCCATGCTGTTGTTGATCTTCTTGATCGGGCCCTGCTGCACGATCGGGATCGAGGCGCGCAGGCCGAGACCGAAGCCCTCGTCGTCGAACGGACCGGCGTACCAGCCGCCCCATCCGATCACGGCGTGAGGTTCGAGCTCGACCGAGTAATCCGGGTGCGCACCAGGTCGCTTGATCACCGACTCGGCGGACGCGGTGTCGGGCAGCGCTACCGCCGCGAGTGCCAGCAAAAGGCCAAAGAACGCGCGCAAAACAGGCTTCTTGGTTTGCATGTCCTATCCGTTGCGTGGAAGGTCGCCGTTGATTTTGCCAGAGCGCAGTCGTCACGAGTGGCTGATGATCAGCCCACGGCCGGCGGTCCGGCCACGGAGTGACGGAGCTCCGCTATCAATGCCTCGGTCAGTGCAGGAACCGATCCTACGACAACCGGACGCGTCTCCACAATCCACTCTGCGACGAGTGCACTCTTCTCGGCGTCAAATGCGAGCCGCGGACGCGCCGCGAGGATGCGGCGCAAGCGCTCTGCGAGCACATCGGGTGGCGATTCGGCACTGATGCCACGCTCGAGCAAGCGATCGATCAGGAACGCAAATCGCTCTCGCTCCTCGTCGCGCCAGTCGATCACGCCTTCGATTTCGGCGGCGCGGCCGACACTCAGTGCGGAAATGTACACGCGCCTCGCTGTTTCAGATCGAGCCATCGCCTCGTCGATCAAGAGCTCCACTCCCACGTGTGCTATGGCGCGCGCGCTGCCGCGTCCGAGCCCACGCGCGAGCAGCTGCTCGCTGGCTCTTCGTGACCAGTGCACGAACGGCGGCAGGTCGTGGAACACGACGTCGGTCGCGTGATGAAAGCGAACGCCGCTCGACACCGCGTCGTGCAACACCACCGGCGTGCGCGCCGCGATCATGTTGCAGAGATCGGGCAGCATGGCGCCGAGCACGAACGGCGGATCGCCCGTGAAGTGCGCGGCCACGGCTGCGTGCCCGAAGAAGTTCATTCTGTCCCTTCTTGTGCCATGCTGGCGCCCGTGGACAAGCCCCGCCGCCCCGTCGAGATCGTCTCGCGCACCGACCTGTCGCCGAGCGTCTGCGACTACCGCCTGCGCCTGCGGGACGGCCTGCCTTTTTCGTGGGCTCCAGGTCAGTACGTGGAGCTCTACGCGCCCCAAGATCCGGACGAGGCCCTGCCCTACTCCCTGGCCTCGGCGCCCGACCCCGCGCGCCCGGGTGAGCTCGAGCTCGCCGTCGGCAACGGCAGCGGGCGCGACCTTCTCGCCGCGCTCCCGGTCGGTGGCGAGCTCTCCCTGTCGGGTCCTCACGGGCACCTGCTCTGGCCGCCCACCGGTCACAACGCCCTGCTGGTCAGCTCCGGCACTGGAACCGCTCCCTTGCGCGCCTTGCTACAAGCCACGTTGCGCGCCGGCGATAGCGGCTCACTGATCCTGCTCTGC
>DATLIL010000489.1:0-12824 GCA_035539475.1 Polyangiaceae bacterium | reverse complement strand
CGGTTGAAGTCGGCGCCGCTCGTCGACGACCAGCCGATCGTCTTGTTGCCCGTGGTCTGGTCGGCCTTGATGCCGAGCGCCGCGTGCATGCTGTTGCCGTCGGTGTCGTAGAGCTCGATCTGTCCGTCGTCCGGCGTGGCGTCGCTGCCGTCGCCGTTGCCCATGATGCTGACCAACATGGCGCCGTTCGTCGCCACCGTGGTGGTGGTGGAGAAGTTATCGACGTCGGTCTCGGTGGTGTTGGTGTCGTTGTCCTCGACCGGTGTCGTCTGATCGACACCTTCGAACTCCATGATGTGGTAGACGCCGCCCGCAACGCCGGTGCGCGTGACGCTGAGCGTATAGGTGCCTTGCGCCGGCAGCTGCGAGTTCACCAGGCGATGCATGGTGGTGCGCAGGTAGGTGCCAGTGGTGTTGGACGCGACGTTGGCGACCTGCGTCATCGTCGTGCCGTTGAAGGTGATGGCGCTGATGGCTCCGTTCGTCGTCTCGACGGCGGAGGTGACCAGGAGCAGGCGGCTCGTCTTGCTGCTGGACAGCGTGAACGTCTGGCTGACGGCGTTGTCGTTGTCGACGAAGACCGTCGAGTTCACGAGGCGGATCCGGGCAGCCTTGGTGCCGCAGTCGGCGTCGTCGTTGCAGATCGTGCCCGAGTTCGTGCCGCCGTAGCAGATCAGCGTGCCGCCCTGCGGCTGACAGTCGCCGGAGTCGCAGGTGTCGGGGCTATTGCACTTCTCGCCGGCGTCTGCGCCACCCACACACACGCCGCCGTCGTCGCACTGCTCGCCCACCTGCAGGATGCCGTCGAAGCACCCTTGCTCCACGCAAACGCAGGGCTGACCCTCCGTGGGGCAGTAGCAGTCGGTCTCGAGCGTGCAGTCGCCCGCGCAACCGTCGAGGTCGTCGTTGTTGCCGTCGTCGCACTGCTCGCCTTGCGACAGGTCGCCGTCGCCGCAGCTCGGGGCCGGGACGCAGTCCTGGCCGGGGATCGGGCAGACGAAGCCGCCCTCGATCTGGCAGGTGTCCGAGCAACCGTCGAGCGCGTCGGCGTCGCCGTCGTCGCACTGCTCGGCGCCCTGCACCTTGCTGTCGCCGCAGACGATGGTGCTCGTGCACTGGCCGCCGGCGGGCGGGCAGCTGAAGAACGGCTCGATCGTCGCGCAGTTGGCCGAGCAGCCGTCGCCGTCGTTGTTGTTGCCGTCGTCGCAGTTCTCGTTGGCCGACTTCGAGCCGTCACCGCAGAGCTCGCAGGGCTGACCCGGGAACGGGCAAGACCAACCGCCGCCCTGGAGCGTGCAGTTCGCCTGGCAGCCGTCACCGCTGGTGTTGTTGCCGTCGTCGCACTGCTCGCTGCTCTCCTTGGCGCCGTTGCCACACTCCTGGCAGAGCTGACCCTGGACCGGGCAGTTGAAGTCCGGCTCGATCGTCTTGCAGTCAGCCGAGCAGCCGTCGCCGCTCTGGCGGTTGCCGTCGTCGCAGTTCTCGCCCGCGACGCCCTGGACGAAGCCGTCGCCGCACTCGTAGCAGACGTTGGAAATACAGGTCCAACCGGGCTCGGCGCCGCTGCAGTCGGGGCGGCAACCGTCACCGGCGAGGTTGTTACCGTCGTCGCAAACTTCGGGAGCGACCGGCGTGCCGCCGTTGCCGCAGCGCTCGCAGGGGTCACCCTCTACGTTGCAGCTGTAGAACGGATCGACCGCGGTGCAGGTCGCGTTGCAACCGTCGCCCGGCGTGGCGTTGCCGTCGTCGCAGGTCTCGTTCGGATCGACGAAGCCGTCGCCGCACTGCTCACAGGCCTGACCTTGCACCGGGCAGGACCAGCCGCCGGGCTCGATCGTGCAGGTGGCGCTGCAGCCGTCGCCGGCGGCGTTGTTGCCGTCGTCGCAGACCTCGGGCGCGATCTTGATGCCGTTGCCGCACTCCTCGCACAGGGCGCCCGGAGTGTTGCAGTTGAAGCCCGGCTCCACCGTCTGGCAGTCGGCCGAACAACCGTCACCACTCTGGCGGTTGCCGTCGTCGCAATCCTCGCCGGTCTCGAGATCGATCGCGCCGTCGCCGCACTCGTAACAGATGGTGCCGATGCAGGTGAACCCAGGCTCCACCGCGCTGCAGTCGGCGCGGCAGCCGTCGTTGTCGGTGTTGTTGCCGTCGTCGCAAACTTCGGGGGCGACGGTGTCGCCGTTGCCGCAGGCCTCGCAGGGGTCGCCCGGGACGTTGCAGGAGTAGAGCGGATCGACAGCGCTGCAGGTGGCGTTGCAACCGTCACCCGGGGTGGTGTTGCCGTCGTCGCAGTTCTCGTTCGGGTCGAGGACGCCGTCGCCGCACTCCTCGCACGGCGCGCCCTGGATCGGGCAGCTGAAGCCGGGCTCTAGCGTGCAGGTCGAGGTGCAGCCGTCGGAGTTGACGTTGTTGCCGTCGTCACAGGCCTCGGGCGCAATCTTGATGCCGTTGCCGCACTCCTCGCAGAGGGCGCCGGGGGTGTTGCAGTTGAAGCCCGGCTCGACGGTCTGGCAGTTGGCCGAGCAGCCGTCGCCGCTCTGGCGGTTGCCGTCGTCGCAGATCTCGTTGCCACCCATGGCCGCGTTCTGCAGCACGCCGTCGCCGCACTTGAAGCAGGCCTGACCCGGGTTCGCACAGACGAAGCCCGGCTCGGTGGAGAGGCAGTTGTAACGGCAGCCGTCGCCGCCGACAGCGTTACCGTCGTCGCAGACCTCGGGGGCCTGAACGACACCGTCGCCGCACTCGACGCAAGCGCCGCCCGTCGGGGGGCAGGAGAAGCCGGGCTCGATGCCGGTGCAGGTGGCGTTACAGCCGTCGCCGCCGTTCGCGTCGCCGTCGTCGCAGACCTCGACCTGCTCGACGGTGCCGTTGCCGCAGAGGCCGCAGGGCAGGCCCGCCACGGGGCAGGTCCAGCCGCCACCTTCGACCACGCAGGCGCTGGTGCAGCCGTCGCTGCCCACCTTGTTACCGTCGTCGCACGCCTCGGTGCCTTCCTTGATGCCGTTGCCGCACTCGTAGCAGGCAGCGCCGGCCACCTCGCAGCGGAAGCCCGGCTCGACGGTGGCGCAGTTGGCCGAGCAGCCGTCGCTGCTCACCTTGTTGCCGTCGTCACACACTTCGGGCGCCTCGACGACGCCGTTGCCGCAGCTCGTGCAGTCGCCGCCGCCAGCGGGGCACGAGAAGCCAGGCTCCACGACCTTGCAGTCGTAGCTGCAGCCGTCGCCGGACAGGTTGTTGCTGTCGTCGCAGACCTCGGGCGGAGAGACGTTGCCGTCGCCGCAGAGCTCACACGGCTGGTTCGCCGTCGGGCAGGCGTAGTTCGGCTCGATCTCGTCGCAAGTCGCGCTGCAGCCGTCGCCGGCCGTCTCGTTACCGTCGTCGCAGATCTCGTTCTGCTCGACGGTGCCGTTGCCGCAGTCGCCGCAGGGCTGTCCCGGAACGGGGCAAACCCAGCCGGCGCTGATCGTGCAGCTGGCGGTGCAGCCGTCAGTGCCGACCAGGTTGCCGTCGTCGCACTGCTCGCTGGCCTCTTTCACGCCGTTGCCGCAGCGATCACAGGGAGCGCCGGGGGTCGAGCAGTTGAAGGGGGGACCTTCCGTCTGGCACAGGCTGGTGCAGCCGTCGTTGCTGACCGTATTGGCGTCGTCGCACTGCTCGCCCGCGTCGATCGCGCCGTTACCGCAGCGCGTGCAGTCGCCGCCGCCGGGCGGGCAGACGAAGCCGGTTTCCTCGACCAGGCAGTCGTCACGGCAACCGTCGAAGCTCGTGTTGTTGCCGTCGTCACAAACCTCGGAGTTGATGTCGACGACGCCGTCGCCGCAGTGCTCGCAGGCCACGCCCGGCGTCACGCAGGTGTAGTAAGGCTCGACCGCGTCGCAGTTCGCACTGCAGCCGTCGCCACCCACGTTGTTGCCGTCATCGCAGGTCTCGTTCAGGTCGATGACGTCGTTGCCGCACTCCTCGCACAGGGTGCCGGGGACGTGGCAGATGAAGCCGGGGTCGATCGTCGCGCACTCGTCGGAGCAGCCGTCGCCATTGGCGGTGTTGCCGTCGTCACACTGCTCGCTGCTCTCCTTGATGCCGTTGCCGCAGGCCTCGCAGGCGGTGCCGGGCACCTCGCAGTTGAAGTTCGGCTCTTCGTCGAGGCAGTCGGCCGCGCAGCCGTCGGCGTTGGTGGTGTTGCCGTCGTCACAGACCTCGGGCGCCTCGAGCACGCCGTTGCCACACTTCTGGCAGCCGGCCACTCCGGTGCAGTCCCAGCCGGGCTCGACGCCGTCGCAGTCCCAGCGGCAGCCGTCGCCGTTCAGGCGGTTGCCGTCGTCACACGCCTCGTTGGCTTCGACGACACCGTTGCCGCACTCCTCGCAGGGCGTGCCAGCAGCGAAGCACTGGAAGCCGGGCTCGATGCCGGTGCAGTTGGCGTTGCAGCCGTCGAGCGCGTCGTCGTTGCCGTCGTCGCAGGTCTCGTTGCTCTCCTTGACGCCGTTGCCGCAGAAACCGCAGGCTTGACCCGGCACCGGACAGACCCAGCCGGGCTCGATCGCGCTGCAGTCAGCCGCGCAGCCGTCGCCCGCGTCCGTGTCGTCGTCGTCGCAGGCCTCGGTGCTCTCGACGATGCCGTTACCGCACTCCTCACAGAGTGAGCCGGCTACCGGACAGTTGAAGCCCGGTTCTTCGGCCGTGCAGTCCGCGTTACAGCCGTCGCCCGCGGTCGTGTTGCCGTCGTCACAGACCTCGTCGAGCTCTTTCTGACCGTTGCCGCACTTGGCGCACGCGGTTCCCTCGCAGGTCCAGCCAGGCTCGACTGCGTCGCAGTCGAAGCGGCAGCCGTCGCCGGAAGACGTGTTGCTGTCGTCGCAGACCTCGTTGGCATCCACGACGCCGTCGCCGCAGAGCTCGCACGGATCGCCGGGCATGCTGCAGTCGTAGTCCGGCTCAACGGCCAAGCAGTCGGCCTGGCAGCCATCGTTGTCGTCGGTGTTGCCGTCGTCGCAGGCCTCGCCCGCCTCGACCGTGCTGTTGCCGCACTGGGCGCAGGGCTCACCTGCGGCCGTACAGGTCCAGCCTGCCTCGACCACGCAGCTGGCGTCGCAGCCGTCATCGGAGTCGGCGTTACCGTCGTCGCACTCCTCGTTCCCCTCTACGACGCCGTTGCCGCACTCGTAACATTCCCCAGCCACGGGGTCGCACTGGAAGCCAGGCTCCACCTGGCAGCTCTCGTCACAGCCGTCGCCCGAGTCGGTGTCGCCGTCGTCGCACTCCTCGTCGCCCTCGACCGTGAGGTCGCCGCAGACTGCCTCGGTGGCTGCCGCTCCGCCCGCGCCGCCGTTGCCGTCCTCGCCGCCGCCGCCAATGACGATGGGCCCGGGGCCGCTGTCGCCATCGCCATTACCACCGGCGCCAATGTCGGCATCACTGCCGGCATCGAACGTATTGGGCGGAGCTGAGACGCTTGGATCAGAACCGCAAGCGACTATCCCCACCAACATAAACAACGGCAAGTAAGAGCTCAGGCGCATCGATTTCATCCTGACTGTTCCTCGAGCGAGAGGTCCATCCGCGGGCACACGAACGGAACTTCGAGTGTCACCTGGATCAGATCGCTTTGGCAAGCGCCGAGCAGGGCGACGGGCACTATTTGTGCGGGCGCGCTTTGCCGCCGGAGCCGGTGATCGGGAAGCGCGTCCTTCTCGCTTCAGCTTAGTCGCTCGAGCATCTAACCTTGATTGAGAAATCAGCGCTAGGGTCGTCCAGCGAACTTGGCCCAGTCGGCGACGCCCTATCACTTCAAGGTAACGCTCTCAGACGTTGATCGCGGCGTTTACGAGGCGCTCGATCTGCGCCCGGCGCGCCATCCGTCCGAGTCTCTCCGTTATCTTCTGCTCCGTACTCTTGCCTACAGCCTCTCCTACGAACCGGGCATCGCCTTCAGTAAAGGCGGGCTCTCGTCGGTGGACGAACCGCCGCTCAACATCACGGATGCGAGCGGCGTTCTTCGTGCGTGGATTGAAGTGGGGTCGCCAAGCGCGGAGCGCCTCCACAAGGCCAGCAAGGCTGCCGAGCGCGTCCTCCTCTATAGTGCTGCAGAGCTTCAGAACCTGAAGCAGGCGGCATCGAGTCGACCTATCCACAGGCTCGATGCCATCGAGGTGTATCGACTTGAGCCTTCGTTCCTCGATCGCCTGGAGCCGGAGATCCAGCGGACGACCACCTTCGAGCTCGTGCGAAGCAGCGGCGTGCTCTACGTGACACTGTGGGGAAAGGTGCACGAGGCGACGCTGGAAAATTGCCGCCTCACGCCATAGCCACGCGCCGCGTCTAGCGCTCTTGCTCCGACAGCTTGTCGCGACGCATCAAATAGAAGAAGTCGCGCCGGGCCTTCTGCCGGATGTACTCGTCCTCCGAGAACTCGAAGCCGTCGGCCAGGGCCACGGCCTTGCGCTCCGGGCCGGCCTCGCCTGTCCCGTTGTTCGGTGGGGCCCCGGCCCCACCTGGCTCGAACAGCACGAACTTCGGGTACGACCAGTTCACGTCGAGCTGAGCGATGTCGACGGCGCCTGCGTGGCGCAGACCGTCGGCCAGCACTCTCGCCGTCGTGTGGTTCGTGATCGTGACGAAGAGGATGTCGCGCTCCGCGTTGAGGCCCACGGCCGAGCGCCGGATCACCGTCTCGCCGTCGAGCGTGGCGCCCCACTTGAGGCCGCTGCCAGCGGTCAGCCCGGGATGGATCTTCCCGTCCTCGAACATGCACTCGGGCGCCTGGCGGTACCAACGCATCTGGGGCTCGCTGTCCGCGAGCTTCTTCCAGGTCGCGATGCGCATCGAACCATCTTCGTAGAGCGCGAGTGTGCAGGCGTTGGGCTTGGGCATGACGATGGTCGTGCCGTCGAGCTTCATGCCGTAGCCGCCGTGCTCGGTCATGAAGCCGCCGTTGAATGCTCCGAGGAGCTCGTCGTGATGCTTCTCGGGAATGCGACCCGTGCGCGGGTAGCCTTCTGCTTCTTTGCGATCGGCCTTGGGCTCCTGTGAGCCGGCCATCATGAACACCTTCACGCGGCGCAGATCGACGGCGACGACGAAGACCTCCGCCCAGCCGCGCGTGACGTCGGGATGGAGCAGCGTCTTCATCAAGTACGGCGGCTCGCTCGGACGTCGAGGATCGACGATCGGTACCCAGACGCCGTCCCCCGGCGCCGACCAGGACTTGAGCGCGGGCCCCGGATCCTTGGGCTTGAACGGCGGCAGCTCGGGCGCCTGCGCGCTCGAAGCACGGGGCGCGGCTGCTGGCACCGGCGTCGGCGCTGGCTGCGCTTGCGGTTGGGGCACCGACCAGCGTGCCTTCGGCGCTTCGGTCCCGCGGAACGTGCGGTTCACGCGATCCTCGACGGCGTAGACGAGGTCCTCGAGCTTGGCGACGTTGTCGACTCCGACGATGGAGCGCAGGGTGTTGGCGACGAGCGGCCCCGCCCAGTCGAAGGTGTGCACGGCCCACCAGACCAACACCAGGGCCACCAGTCCGCCGATAGCCGTCCCACCCAGCCAGCGGCGCCAACGCCGGGTGCGCGTCGACTTGCCCGGCTTCGCGACGGCCTCGGTCGCCTTATCGCTTTCCATGGTTTGGCCTTCGGTCTGGTCGGGGAGCACCGCCTCTTCCATCGCTCGGGCGCATCATAGTCTCGGGTGCCCCAAAGCGCTCGTTCTTGGTGCTGTTTGCGGGGGGACGCAGCTCGAGTTGGTGTAAGACCGCGGTAATGCGCCTTGATTGGCTGCGCCCGCTCATCGCGATGCTGATCGCGCTCGCGCTGTCGGTCTCGGCCTCATGGGCCTTTGCCCAGGATCAGGCGCAAGGGCCGGCGGCGCTGGACGAGCTCGTGGGCCGCCCGCTGTCGCGAATCGAGATCGTCTCGATGACCCCCCGCTGGAGCGAGAACGTCGCCCTGCGTCGCGTCCTGCCGGGGCAAATCTTTTCGCGTGAGCTCGCACGCCTGGCCATGCAGGAGCTGCTCGATTCCGGGCGCTTCGCCGACGCGCGCGCGGAGGTCGAGGCGGAAGCGAGCGGTGTGCTGCTCAGGCTGCACGTCCTGCCCCGCCGCATCGTGGCCACGGTCGGGGTGGCTGGTTCACCGATCGAGAACGACGAGCTCCTGGAAGCCGCCGGTCTGAAGACGGGCGGTGACGTGACCGAGCCCGCCTTGCCCGAGGCCGAGCAACGCGCGCGCGAGCTCCTGCGCCGGCGTGGCTACCCCGAAGCGCAGGTGTTCGTACAGGCCACGGACACCGACGACCCGATCCAGGTGGTGCTCGACGTGGACGTGGCGGCCGGGAATCCGCTGCGCATCGATCAGCGCTGGTTCGCCGTCTGGCCCGATCCGGACGCGCCCGGCCTGCGCCAGATCCTCGGTGGCTACGGCGTCGGCGAAGGAGCCGTCGCCGACGAAGTAAAGCTCGCCAACGCCGACCGCGAGCTCACGCAGAAGTTGATCGAGCGTGGCTTCCACCACGCCAGCGTCAGCCACAGCGTCGAACGTCGCAGCCGTCAGGTGCTGCTGCGTGTGATCGTCGACGCCGGACCGCTGATCAAGCTCATGTTCGAAGGTAACAGGACCTTCGACGCCTCCGATCTCGAGGACGCGCTCGAGCTCGAAGAGAGCAGCGAGCGCTCACCGCTGGTGCTGCTCGAGTCACTGCGCAAGTTCTACCTCGAGCACGGCTTCTTCGACGCCGACATCACGCTGGAGGAGCGGGGCGAGCCGGACAGCGCGGTGCGCGCCCTCGTCTTCAAGATCCGCGAAGGTGAGCTCTTGCGCATCACGGGCCGCGAGTACCCCTGCCTCGGCGGGCAGCGCGGCGCGGCCGAGGTGGGCAGCGAGATCGACAGCTTTCTCTCCGAGCTGCCGGGCGGCGTGCTGCTCGACGCTGTCGACGAGGAGAGCGTGGCCGCGCTCTACGGCCCGACCAGCGGCACCGGCCGGCGCAAGCGCCCGCGCTCGTTCTCGCCCTGGACGTCGTACGTGCCGGAGGTCTACGAGCGAGCGATCGAGCACCTGCAGAACCTTTACCGCTCGGAGGGTTACCTGTCGGCCAGCGTCGGACCGCCGGTGCTGCTGCGCCGCGCCTGCGATCGCCGCTCGCCGCCGGGCCAGTGCATTCCAGTCGGGCCACGGCGTCGCCCGCGCACGGAGTGTCGTTACGACGAGATCGGTTTGCCGCTGGAAGAGCCGCCCGTCGAGCCCGAGCTGACCTGCAAGCCCGACCCGAAGAAGGGTCTGCACTGCGAGGCAGAGGCGGTGCTTCACCTGCCAATCAAGCTCGGACCGCGCACCTACCTGCAGGAGGTCAGCTTCGAGGGCAACGCGACGCTGCCCGAGAGCGCGCTGTTCGCCAGCGCCGGGCTGCAGGTCGGCGCGCCTGCCTCACAGGTCGAGCTCGACAAGGCCCGCAGGCGCATGCTCGAAGCCTACGCCGAGGAGGGCTTCGTCTTCGCCGAGATCGACGCCTCGCTCGAGCTCTCCTTCGACCACACCCGGGCGCGTGCACGCTTCATCGTCAGCGAGCGCGATCGCGTGAAGGTCTCGCGCATCGACCTGCGCGGCGCTCGGCTCACCAGCGAGCGCCTGATCAGGAGCCGCATCGCGCTCAAGGTGGGGCAGCTCTACCGCCTGAGCCTGGTGCGCAAGACCGAAGAGCGGCTGGCCACGCTGGGCGTGTTCGCCAGCGTCTCGGTCGGCTTCGAGGATCCCTACGTGCCGGCGCGCGAGAAGGTGGTGGTGGTCAGCGTCGAGGAGCGCAAGCCGCAGCGCCTCGACGTGCGGCCGGGCTTCAGCACCGGCGAGGGCTTCCGCATCAGCTTCGAGTACGGGCACAACAACCTGGGCGGACAGGCCATCGGCCTGACCATGCGCACGCAGCTCGCCTACCTGCCCTCGGCCTTCATCTTCGAGGACGACGTCCGTCGCAAGTACGACCAGCTCAGCGACGCCGAGCGCATCGAGCGCCGGAACACGATCACCGTCGAGTTCCCGGAGATTGGCTTGGGACCGCTGTTCCGCTTCAGCGTCGAAGGCGTGGACGTGCGCGACAACGCGCGTGACTACGGGCTGACCAAGGACGCCGCCATCGTGACGCTGACGTTCCGCCCCGACCTCAGGCTCTCGTTCCAGGTCGGCGCCTCGCTCGAGCTCAACGACGCCACGATCTTCGGCAAGGAAGAAGAAGACGCGCTCGAGGCTTACCTCGACGACAACCCCGGCGAGGCCAACAAGTTCAGGGTGCCCGACGGCACCACCGTCGCCATCGCGCAGCGCGTGGGTGCCACCTGGGATCGGCGCGACAGCCCGCTGGACGCCACCGCCGGAACGTTCGTTTCGCTGGGCGCCGAGCACGTGAACGCGAGCCCCGTGGGCGAGACCAAAGAAGAGCTCGACGACACCAGCCCGTTCGCGGCCACCGACAGCGACTTCATGCGCTACACGAACCGCATCGCCGGTTACGTGCGCCTGTCGAAGCGTGGCATGGCGCTGGCCGCGAGCTTCCGCTGGGGTTACATCCAGCAGCTCGTGGGCGGCTCGCGCACCTACCCCGATCGACTCTTCTTCCTCGGCGGCGGGGACTCCGTACGCGGTTTTGCGCAGGACTCGCTGGTGCCGGAAGACATCGCGCAGCTACTCCTCGCCGACCCGGAGCTCAGCATCGACCAGGTGCTGATCCGCGGCGGCGACGTGTTCGTCAACCCGCGAGCCGAGCTGCGCGTGCCCCTGACCGAGGGTGTACAGACGGCGCTGTTCCTCGACACCGGTAACCTGTGGGCGGAGACCTCCGAGGTCGACTCGAACTTGCGCCTGCGTTACACGGTCGGCTCGGGCATCCGCGTCGGCACACCGATCGGCCCGCTCGTCTTCGACTACGGCTTCAACGTCGACCGCGTGCTCGACGCCCTGTTCCCGAAGCGCACGAACCAGCGCACCTGGGAGAGCATCGGCGCTTTCCACTTCAGCATCGGCCTATTCTGAGGCAACCGCGGACGTAGATTGTCCAAGGCCTTCCGCACGGATGCCTTCGGTCCTAGGGCTTCTCCCGCGGGAGTGCTAAGCACCTCCGCCCCTCATGGCACGGCAACGCGACGAGATCCCTTTCGGCCTGTGGGCGCAATTCGTGCACCACCTGCCGCGCTACGGCGTTGGCCTGATCTTGCTCGCCGCCTACTGGTACGCCCGGTACTGGTTCAACAGCCACGTCAAGGTGGGCACTGACGCCATCGTCGCAGGCCACAACGACGTCGCCATCACCATCGGCTATTGGCTGGTCCTCGTTGCGATCGGCGCCTTCGTGGTGCGCGTGCTGTCGCGCATGGCCGTCTTCAACGGCGGTCGCATCGCCGAGTACGAGCTGCGCATGGCCGTGGAGCAGCGTCTGCTCGAGCTCGGCCCGTCGTTCTACCGGCGCATGCCTACTGGCGACATCATGAGCCGCGTCACCAACGACCTGGTGCAGGTCCGGCTCCTGCTCGGCTTCGGCGTGCTGAACGTGATCAACACGCCCTTCGCCATCGTCAGCGCGCTGGCTCTGACCCTCCCGATCTCGTGGAAGCTGACCCTGGTCGCGCTCTCGTCGCTGCCGCTGCTCATGCTGGTCACGCGCTGGCTGTCGACTCAATTTTATACGCGCACGCGCGACAACCAGGAGTCTCTGGGCAAGATGAGCGCACGCGTGCAGTCGTCGATCGCCGGCGTCCGCGTGATCCGCTCGTTCGCGCTCGAGCCGAGCGAGCTCGAGGCTTTCGAGCGCACCAACCAGAGCTACCTCGAGAAGAGCCTGGGGCTCGCCCGCCTGCGCGGCTCGTTCGGGCCGGTGATGCAGGCCACGATCTCGGCCAGCATCCTGGCCGTCTTCTGGTACGGCGGTTACCTGATCATGCAGAAGGAGCTGACGCCGGGCGGCTTCCTCGGCTTCACGCTCGCGCTCGGTCAGCTGACGTGGCCGCTGATCTCCGCGGGCTTCGTGCTCAGCCTGGTACAGCGCGGGCGCGCGTCGTTCGCGCGGCTGGAAGAGATCTACTACGCCAAGCCCGACGTCGTCGACGGCAGCAAGCCGGCGCCGGCGCAGATCACGGGTCGCCTGGAGGTGAAGGACCTGCGCTTCAAGCACGGTGACAAGACCGTGCTCGACGGCGTGAGCTTCACGCTCGAGCCCGGCAAGTCGCTGGCCATCGTGGGCCGCACGGGCAGCGGCAAGAGCACGCTGGCGCAGCTGCTCGCGCGCCTGTTGCCCACTCCGCCAGGCAGCGTATCGCTCGACGGCTCGGACGTCTGCGAGCTACCGCTGGTCGCCGTGCGGCGCAGCATCGGCTACGCCCAGCAGACCGCGTTCTTGTTTTCGACCACCGCAGCGCGCAACGTGGCGCTGCCGCTCGACGACCCCGACAGCGACGAGAGCCTAGAGCGCGTCTACGAAGCCACGCGCGAGGCCCAGGTCTACGAGGAGATCCAGGGTTTGCCGGACGGCTTCGACACCGTCGTCGGCGAGCGCGGCGTGCAGCTCTCGGGCGGGCAGAAGCAGCGCGTGGCGCTGGCCACGGCCTTCCTCTACGAGCCCAAGATCCTGATCCTGGACGACCCGCTGAGCGCGGTCGACGCGCGCACCGAGCGCGGCATCCTGGACGCGATCGATCGCGAGAAGGCGCGGCGCTCGGTGCTCTTGATCACGCACCGCATCGCCGCGGCCGCGCGCTGTGACCACGTGCTGGTGCTGGATCACGGTCGCATCGTCGAGAGCGGCAGCCACGAAGAGCTCGCGCGCAGCGACGGTCTCTACGCCTGTTTCGCCGA
>DATLIL010000488.1:0-2050 GCA_035539475.1 Polyangiaceae bacterium | reverse complement strand
CAGCAGCGTGGCTGCATTCGGCTCGGCAAAGAACAGATCCAGGTGCTCCGGCTGCACGAAGCGCTCGGTCAGCTGATGCCGCACCAGATCGAGCAGCGGGTCGAAGAAGCCCGAAACGTTCAGCAGCCCGATCGGTTTTCGGTGCAAGCCGAGCTGCGCCCAGGTGAGCACTTCGAAGAATTCCTCCAGGGTGCCGTAGCCGCCGGGCAATACGGCGAACGCATCCGCGAGCTCGGCCATCTTGGCCTTGCGCTCGTGCATCGAGCCGACCACCACCATCTCGGTCGAGCGGGGGTGCGCGAGCTCCCGCTCGACCATGAACGACGGGATCACGCCGATCGTGCGTCCACCCCCCTCGAGCACGGCGTCTGCCACGACGCCCATCAGCCCGATGTGCCCTCCCCCCCAGACGAGCGTGATGTCCTGCTCGGCGAGCAATCTGCCGAACTGTTCTGCTTCGCTTGCGTAGATCGCCGATTGACCGTGGCTCGAACCGCAGAACACACACAGGGCACGCATCGCCCCTAGCTTATCACTGGTAGACGCGGACCCAGTCGACCAGCAGCTGGGCGGGGAACGCGGTCGTCCGTCGCGGCCGGCCCGTGAAGTTGCCGCCCACGGCCAGGTTCAGCAGCAAGAAGAACTGCTGGTGGTACTCGGTCATCGTGCCGGGCGTCACGTCGACGCTGTGGCGGAGCGCGCCGTCGATGTAGTACTCGATGGCGTTCTGATCCCAGCGCACGCTGTACACGTGGTACTGCGCGACGTCGGCTGACGTCGTCGTGCCGCTGCTGTTCTTGGAGCCCGTATCGTCGTTGAGCCAGTGAGCGTACTGGTAGACGGTGTTCGTGCCCTTGTTCTCCATGATGTCGACTTCGCCGCACCCGGGCCAGCCCACCGTGGAGATGTCCTCACCCATCATCCAGAACGCCGGCCACAGTCCCGTGCCGGACGGCGACTGGATGCGCGCCTCGATGATGCCGTACTGGAAGGTCTTCTTGCCCTGGGTCTTGAGTCGCGCCGAGGTGTACCCGAAGCCCCCGAACGCTTCTTCACGCGCCTCGATCACCAGCACGCCGTTCTCGATGCGGACGTTCTCCGGACGGTCCGTGTAGTACTCGAGCTCGTTGTTGCCCCAGCCACTCGGACCGTTTCCGATCTCCGGCGTCCAGGTCAGGGTGTCGAGCGTCGGCGCCTCGAACTCGTCGCTCCAGGCCAGGGTGTAGGCGGAGTAGTCGAGGGTTGGCGGCGGCGGAGGCGGAGGCGTGGGCTTACCCTGCAGGGTGAGCTCCTCGTCGGTCGGGGGCACCGCCACGCCTCGGAGGGAAGGATCTTCGCCAAGTTGAGCCGAGCACGCGGGCAGCCCCGTAGCGAGTGCCGCGACCACCACCAAAAGTCTGGACATCGTCATGATGTCGGCTCTCTTACACGCGGGCGCCAGGACGGCGGTGCTCAAAAATCGTAAAACCGGTAGCGGTATCAGCGCGGATAAAGCGCAGATCTTGCGCGAAGGTCGCTGCCCAAATTGAGAAATGATCGAAGCTCACCAGCGCTTGCAGGCTTTGGCGCCGCAGCTGTTCCACAAGCTCGGACGGAAGCGGGTGATGTCGGGCAACCCTGCTTCCCAGGGCGCGCTGCCGCCGTCGATGTTCCTGAGCACACCGAGGCAGCGGGGAGTCGCCTCGCCGAGCAGCGTGCGTGTGGCCGAGCTCTGGTAGAAGAAGCGGTACTGCTCGGCCCAGTTTTCGGTTCCGGTCTCGAAGCGGAAGGGCTGGCAGTAGGGGCTGATGCAACCACGCTCGCGCTCGGCGGGCGGCAGCTTGCCGCAATTGCCGGCGTCTCCGCAGGTCTGCGCGCACTCGGGCACCGACGTGGCCTGAATGCCGACCAGCGGGTGATTGACCACGTGGTACATCACCAGGTGACCGAGCTCGTGCAGCAGCACCGGGCTGAAGAGCTCGTGCTCGGCGCCGGCTTCGTGAAACGTGCGGCCGTCTTCGCTGACGTGATAGCTCCAGTACGAGCCGTGGTTGCCGCGCGCCCAGTGGTT
>DATLIL010000487.1:0-4761 GCA_035539475.1 Polyangiaceae bacterium | reverse complement strand
ATGTAGCCGCCGCCCACGACGGTGGCGTGCTGCGGTAACCGTTCCAGCGCGAAGAAAGCGTCGGACGTGACGCCGAGCTCTGGCGCGCCAGCGGCATCGAGCTCGAGCCGTGGTGCAACGTTGTCTCCTGCGAGCCTGGCGGTGCATCCGGCGGGCGGGCGACCCTCGTTCTCAAGGACGGCCGGCGCATCGAAGTGCCCGACCTCCTCTTGTGGGCGACGGGTCGCGTCGGGCGAACGCGAGGCATCGGGCTCGATGTCCTCGGAGTGGCTCTGGACGAGCTTGGCCACGTGGTGGTCGACCAGTGGCAGTGCACCAACGTCCCCGGCGTGTACGCCGTCGGCGACGTGACCGGCCAGTTTGCGCTGACCCCGGTGGCGATCGCGGCCGGACGGCGGCTCGCCGATCGCCTCTTCGGCGGACAGCCCGAGGCGCGCCTGGAATACGAAAACATACCGACCGTCGTCTTTGCTCACCCCCCGATCGGCTCCGTGGGTCTGAGCGAGGCGCAGGCGCGCGCAACCTTCGGTGACGAGGCGATCAAGGTCTACACGTCCCGGTTCACGGCGCTCTATCACGGGGTGACCGAACGCAAGCCGAGGACGACGATCAAGCTGGTGACCGTTCTGCCGAATGAACGTGTCGTGGGGCTGCACGTCATCGGAATGGGCGCCGACGAGCTCCTGCAGGGGTTCGCCGTCGCCATCCGCATGGGCGCGACCAAGGCTGACTTCGACCGCACCGTCGCCATCCACCCGACGGCGGCCGAAGAGGTCGTCACCCTGAAGTGACGGGCGTCACTCCGCGGCGCTGGCGCTGAGCGGCGACGGCTCTTTCGGCGCAACCTGCGCGGCGGGGCGCTGAGCCGCGAGATGCGTCGACGGGTCGTAGACGCGAGCCGGCGGTTCCTTGATGTCCCACACGAGGCCCACGGCCTGGAACAGCCGCAGCACGTAGTAGGTCATGTCGAACTCCCACCAGTAAAAGCCCTGGCGCGTGGAGTTCATGAAGTGGTGGTGGTTGTTGTGCCAGCCCTCGCCCATCGTGATGATGGCGAGCACCCAGTTGTTCTTGCTGTCGTCGCCGGCGTCGTAACGCTGCGAGCCCAGCATGTGCGACAGCGAGTTGATCGTGAAGGTGCCGTGCCACAAGAGCACGGTGCTGAGGAAGAAGCCGATCAAAAGGCCCGACCAGCCCATGAACCACCACACCCCGAAGCCCAGCACGATGGCGGGCAACAGCGACAGCTTGTTCAAGACCACTAGCTCGGGGAACCGCGCCAGGTCCTTCACCTTCGAGTAGTCGGTGTCCTCGGTGCCGGAGAAGAGCCAGCCGACGTGCGAGAACCAGAAGCCCTTGCGCGAGTCATGGGGATCGCCGTCCTGATCGGAGAGCTTGTGATGTGTGCGGTGATGCGCCGCCCACCACAGCGCGCCCTTCTGCGCGCTCGACTGCGCCAGGAAGGCGAGCACGAACTGGAACCAGCGGCTCGTCTTGTAGGTGCGGTGCGAGAAGTAGCGGTGGTAGCAGCCCGTGACGCCGAACATGCGCACCCAGTAGAGAGCGACGCAGACCGCCCAGTCTTGCCAGCGCGCGCCCGTCCAGAAGGCGAGCAGCGGCAGGAAGTGCATGAGCACGAAGGGCACGCTGCCGAACAGGCCGTGTACCACGAGGTGACGGGAGGGATTGTTCCGGATGGGCTCGGAAGAAACCGACAAAAGGTTCACGGGCTCACTGTCCCATCGGGCCCTCCGAACCTCAGTCATGTTTGTGTCACAAGCTGGTCAGCACGCTGATCCCGGCAGTGTTTGCGCCGATTCGTCACCGCCTTGACGCATTACGTCACGAGCCTCGGCCGGCCACCCTGGGGGGTGAACCACTCCTCTTGATTAGCCGGTCGGAGGCAGGTGGGCTTTGCGGTAGGCCAGCGGTGTTTCGCCCACGTGGCGACGAAAGGCACGGATGAAGGTCACGGCGTCGGAAAAACCCGAGCTCCGGGCGACCTCACGCACCGTCTGCTCACTCGTGGCCAGGAGCTGCCGCGCTCGCCGCAAACGCCACTCGATGATCAGCTGATGCGGGCTCTGCCCCAGGTGTCGGCGGAAGAGGTCGTGCAGGTGCGCCGTGCTGTAGCCGACCATCGCGGCGAGCTCGTCGACGCCGAGGGGCTCGAGGTAGCGCTGCTCGATGATGGTGAGCGCTTCACGGAGGGGTTCGGGCAACGCCGCGGCGACCGGCGTGACGGTCGACAGGTGCGCTTGCCACAAGAAGCGTGAGTAAGCGTACTGCGCGAACGCGTTCGGATCGTAGCCTCCGCGGTGAAAGGCGCGCAGGAGCTCGGTGGCAAACTGCGAGGCTTCGCCGGGGTCGGCCCATGACGTCACGCGCGGCACCTGGCGGCGAGGCGCTCCCTCGACCTGAAATCGCACCACGAGACATTCGTACGGATCGTCGCTCGGGAAGCGCTGCACGGTCTGCTCACCCGGCAGGTGCCACAGCACATGACCACGGCGCACGCCGACCTCGCCCTCGTCCGCGTCGAACCATCCACGACCTGCCGTCAGAAACTCGAGCTCCTCGCCGCCCGGGGCGATGCGACGACCGTGATTCACTCGCCCGCGTTGCGAGCGATACAGGCCGAGGCGGGCAATGGCGACGACGTGGCGGGTGGAGAGCATCGTACAAAACGCCTAAGATCCTAGTTTTTGCCAATTGCTGGCACCAGTGTCACCAATTATCATCGCTCTCAACAGCACAGAGCCAGATAAAACGCCTACCGCGTGGTCTGGGCTCGGAGGTTTTGCAGAGTGGTCAGCACGAAGATCAGGCTGGGCATCGTCGGCGCAGGTCAGATCGGGCACTTCGCCTGCGACGAGATCGGCAAGCATCCGGACGCCGCGGTCGTCGCCGCCGCCGACGTCCATCCCGAGCGGTTGCGCGAGCTCGCCGACAAGTTCGGCATCACACGCCGCTATCAGGATCCCGAGGCGCTCTTCGCCGACGCCGACGTCGACGGCGTCTACATCGCCACGCCCAACGTCTACCACGCGCCGCTGGCGCTGGCCGCGCTGCGTCAGGGCAAACACGTCATCCTCGAGAAGCCGTTCGCCATGAACGGCGCCGAAGCGGAGGCCGTGATCGCCTGCGCCGCGGAGCACAAGCGCGTGTTCACCGTGGGCATGAACCAGCGTTTCCGCCCCGACTCACAGAAGGTGCGCGAGCTCGTGCTGCGCGGTGACCTCGGCAACGTCTATCACGCCAAGGCCTTCTGGTTGCGGCGCGCCGGCATTCCCAAGCTGGGCACCTGGTTCGGCAAGAAGGAGCTCGCAGGCGGCGGCTCGCTGCTCGACATCGGCGTCCACCTGCTCGACCTCGCGCTCTATCTCATGGGCCGCTTCGACCCCATCTCGGTCAGCGGGCAGACCTACAGCGAGTTCGGTCCGCGCGGCCTGGGCGAAGGCGGCTGGGGTTACTCCGATCGCAGCGAAACCGGCTTCGACGTCGACGATTTCGCGACGGCGCTGATCAAATTCCAGGGCGGCGCCACGCTGACGCTCGATGCCAGCTGGGCGCTGCATCAGAGCGAGCGCGATCGGATGAACGTGGTCCTGCACGGCACCGAAGGCGGTGCCAGCTGCTACCCGGCCGAGCTCTATCGCGCCGGCAAGGGCGGCTACGAGGTCGTGCAGAACGTCGACGTGCCGACGCCCTTCCCGCACGGCAATCGCTTTCACAACTTCATCAACGTGCTGCTCGGTCGCGAAGAGCCATGCGCCACGCCCGAGCAGGCGCTGTGCGTGCAGCGCATCCTCGACGCCATCTACCAAAGCTCGCAGACCGGCAAGGAAGTTCGCCTCTAGTGTCGGGGGCACAGCCCCCGCACCCACGCGAGTAACGCGCTTCGCGATCCTCGACGGAGGAAATCGCGTGGGGCCCCAACCCCAGGTTTCGGGGCCCCAACCCCGAAACGATTTACTTCTGAGACACGACACTAGCTCTGGAGCTCGTCATGAAACCCATCGCCGTTCAACTATGGTCCGTGCGTGAAGAGGCCAAGCGTGACTTCAAGGGCGTGCTGCGCGCCATCGCCGACATCGGCTACGCCGGAGTGCAGCCCGCGGGTCTGCACGGCCTGTCGTACCAGGACTTTCGCGCGACCTGCGCCGAGCTCGGCCTGAAGATCGCCGGCAGCCACGGCCCCAACGCGCGCCCCGACAACCTGCCCGCCGTGATCGAAGACGCCCGCGGCACCGGCCAGAACATGGTCTGGACCGGCTACAACCAGCCCGACTTCGCCGACGAGTCGGCCATCCGCGCCACGGCCGACAAGGTGAACCAGTGCGTGGACGCGCTGGCCCGCGAAGGCCTGCGCCTGTTCATCCACAACCACTGGTGGGAGTTCGAACGCTTGCCGAGCGGCAAGCTCAAGCACGAGCTCTTCGCCGAGCTCTGCCCCAAGGTCGAGATCGAGCTCGACATCTACTGGGCTGCAAACTTCGGCGCCGAGGATCCAGCAGCCTGGGTGGAGAAATTCAAGCAGCGCACTACCCTGCTCCACGTCAAGGACGGTCCCCTCGTCCGCGACAAGGCCCACGTCGCGCTCGGGCAGGGCAAGGTCGACGTCAAGGCCGCCATCGCCGCGGCCGATCCCAACGTGCTCGAATGGCTGATCGTCGAGCTCGACAGCTGCGACACGGACATGCTCAGGGCCGTGAAGGAGAGCTATCATTTCCTGGTTCGCGAGGGGCTGGGTCGCGGCCG
>DATLIL010000486.1:0-7911 GCA_035539475.1 Polyangiaceae bacterium | reverse complement strand
TGCTCACCACGATCGCACGCTCGCGTTCGGGCAGGTGCTCGAGGCAGCCGGTCAGGCGCAGGCTATCGACCGGCGGCGCCGGCTCGTAGGCGACGGGATCGCTGGCGCTGAACTGGTGCTGGAGCTCGCCGCGGCGCCGGTCCACCTTGTAGCGATCGAGCAGCGTGTTGCGGCAGGCACCCATGACGAAGGCCGCAATGCGCTCGGGCTCCTGCACCTGGCCGGCGCGCAGAGCCTCGAGCGTGATCACGAGCACCTGCTGGGCGAGGTCGACCGCGTCTTGCTCGCTCTTGAGACGGCGCAGACCAAAGGCGCGCAAGCGCGGCCAGAATCGACGGCAAAGCTCGGCTTCGGCTCCCGTGTCCCGATTGGACGCGATGCGTAGCGCGAGCTGGCCGTCGATCTGCTCGTCGGGCGCCATCAGGCGCCGGACTATACCAGAGCGCCATCCAGGGTGTCGCCGAGCGCGCGCAGGAGCTTGGCGCCGTCGCCGCGCCAGGCCGACCCGTGCATGCAGGCGAGCGTACGGGGCTCGAGCCGGCATAACTTCTCCATCAACGGCTTCAGGTTCTTGGTGTGCGAGTAGTAGTCCATGGCGCCGCGGAAAGCCTCGCTCGGGCCGAGGATGTCGCCCTCGGTCAGCGCGGGCGTGTGCGCGCCGGGCTGCGTGAAGAGATCGCCGGAGAACAGCGTGCGGCTGGTCTCGTCGTAGAAAAAGCCGCAGTCCCAGCCGTGCGGCAAGTGCGGCATGTCGAGCCAGCGCAGGCTCCGCCGGCCGGTCACGAGCACCTCACCGTCGGCCATGCCCCGCACCGGCCGGTTGGCAAAGTCGTTGCCCGACACCATGGCGCCGACGCTGGAGCACACGCCTTGCGCCTGCGGCGCGACTGCCAGGAGCTCGTTCATCGCGCCGCACTCGTCCGCCTCGAAGTGGGAGTAGGCGAGCCAGCGCAGCCTGTCGATCGGCAGCACATGACCGATGGCCTGGCTCACCAGCGGAAACATCGCTCGCGGCCCGGTGTGGAAGAGCAGCGGCTCGTCGTCCACGACCAGGTACTGGTTGAACGAGAAGCCGCCCGGCATTTCCGGCACCGGCGTGTTGATGCGGTAGATGCCCGCCTCGATTTCCTGGATGTTGGTCCCGCTCTGGCTGTTGGTCACGGTCATGATTTCGTCTCCTTGCCGTGATGTGGTGCGGGCAGCCCGAGCGTTACCGAGATTCAGAAAAAAGCCTCCAGCTCGACGACCAGGTACGTCCCCGGGTCGTAGCGCCTGAGCTGTGGCACGGCGGACCAGGCCGCACTCTGCACCTGTTTGTTGGTGAGAAAGCCGTTGAGACGGTGGGGCAAAGCCGGCCAGGGGTAAACGCTGAGCCCCGTACGGTAGTAGGTGCTGAGCTGGCTGCCCGGCGCCTCGAAGCCCTGGGGAGTCGTCGCTGGCGGCGTCGTCGCGCTGCGTGCCAGCGCGTACCGCCACCAGAGCTCGACCTCGGCGAAGAGCTCGAGCACGGGAAACGGCCGCACGCGTCCCTCGAGCATCAAGGTGTGGGACCACTGCTCGTAATCAGCCGAGATGCCGAGGTACTCGAAGCTGTTGGTGACGTACTGGTCTTCGCGCCGTGGAACGTTGAACGTCGCCGACGGCTCGTCGATCCCCTTGGCCGGACCGAACCCAGCGTCGTACCAGCGCACCTGATAAGCGGCGTGCAGGTCGAGCCACGGCAGCTCGCGCGTCAGGTAGTCGGCACGCCACATGAAGGCGCTGTGCGCTCTATCGTCGAGCCGGGTGGCGATCTCGCCGGCCAGATGCCACTGCTCGGCTACGGTGAGGTCGGTCGAAGCACCGACGAACCAGGTGGTCCGGATGGGGGTCTCTTCGTCCGGAAGGAACGCCACTGGGAGCGCGCCGTCGTCGCCCTTGTGCCACTCCACGAAGCGGAGCTGAATCAGCCGTTGTAGATAGGCCAGGGTGTACACGATGTAGTCGTCGTCGTCCCAGAGCGCACGGCCGCCGTACATCCAGTCGAGGCTCAGGTCGCGCCATGAACCAGTGACACGAACGCCCTCGAGCGGCGTCTGTTCGAGCATCAGCCCGGCGCCGGTGGTGACCCAGCCGAGGTCCGTCCCCAGCAGATCCAGACGCACGCTGCCGAGCTCGTAGAAGCCGTGCAGCGCGAGCCCCGCGCTCATTTGCGACGAGAGGCGGTAGCCGTCGCTGGCGCTCGGATTGAAGAGCAGCACGTTGAGGTTCGCCTCCAGGCCATCGAAGGGGCGCGCCGCCAGGTACGTGTCGGCGAGGTAGTAGCCGTGAAAGCGACTCTGCATCGAGTCGTCGGGCGTCTGCTGGCTGCCGATCGCCCCATCCATGGCCAGCGCCACGGCCGGCCAGCGACGGCCGAGCCGAAACGCCTGTTCTTCGCTGGAGAGCTGCAGGAACAGCTGGCGATTGAGCAGGTGCTGATCGAGCAGTGTGAAGTGGTCGCGATCGTCGGCGTAGAGCGCCGGCTCTGCACGTGCCGGCAGCGACCAGAGCGCAGCGGCGAGGCTCAGCGCCAGACTGTTCCTGAAGGCGACCACCGTGCGCCGGACATCATCCGACGCCTAGGGACAGAAAATCACGTCGTAATCTTCACCAGCACAAGCCGCGACCGACTCGGCGTCGTCACCACTCCAGGAGTAGGCGTCAGCGCAACTTTCCTCGAAGTAGACCGCGACGGCACTATTCGGGTCGTCGCGGTTGGGGCTGAAGCAGGAGACCAGGTTGCCACCCGAGTCGGTCAGCTGGCCCTCGGCCGGACAATTTTCGAGCAGACTCGCGGCGCAGGTCAGCACCCTGCAGTCGGGCATCTCCACGGCGACGATCTGCATCGGCAGGTTGTGCGCGTCGACGTGGCTGATGTTGTACCAGTCGAAGTCGTTGAAGTCCGTGTTCAGGGTGAGCTCGGCCAGCGTGTGCTTCTCGCCGCCGGGATCCTCACCGATGAAGCCCCAGAAGCGGATGGCCGGAATGCTCTCGACGTCGCTGCCCACGTCGCGACAAGCGTGCTCGCCGGGCTGGAGCTCGCCGCCCTCGATGTCACTGCCGCGAAACGCCAGCACTCCATCGCACTGGTTCACGAACGAGATGGTGGATTTGCCGTCGCCCGCGGCGCGGCAGGTGACCGGCCCGCTCTGTCCGCCGCCGCCGGAGCCCGTGCCGGCGCTGGCGCTCGTGCCAGCGCTGCCGTTGCTCCCGCCCGCCTCGTTGCCCTCCCCACCGTTGCTGCTGCTCGTACCGGCGGTCGCCGTGCTGCCCGCTGTTGCGCCCGTGTTCTCACCGGCGCTCGCGTTCGTGCCACCCGCGCCGTTCCCGCCGCTCGTGGCGGGCGTGCCTCCGCTGCTGGCGCCCGCACCCGCCGTGGTGTTCGCTCCGCCGCCATCACCGCCGCTCTCGCCGCAGCCGAGGGCCGAGCAGAGCAGCAGGGGCAGCAGCAGCTTCGCAGGGGTCAAGCAGCGTCCAAGATCGCATCAGCCCGGGCGCAAGTAAATCGCCCGCAAATCGAGCCGCGGCGCGCGCGGCGAATACAGCCAGGTCACGCGAAAGTCGTAGCGCTTGGCGTTCTCGGCGGCGAAGTCGAGCGAGAACGAGTGCAGCAAGGTGCTCGTGAAGTCCGCCCGGGTGACGGTGCGCGACGCGACCGTCTGCGCCGTGGCTCGATCGACGACCTCGAGCGTCGCCACGCCCGCAGCGTCCCACGCGAAATTGTCGACTGCGAGCTCGAAGGTCGCCCTGAAAGGGCCGGCGCCCGGCGCGAGCCCGCCGCCGCTGGCTGCCACGCAGGACACGAGCTCTGCGTGGCGATCCACTTGCCAGTGCTCGTCGACGCCCAGGCGGCCGCACTCGTGGCCGAGGTTGGCGCCGCTGACACTCACCGCGTCGCTGACGGCGACGTCACGGACGACGAGCTCGGGAGCGCCTTCGGTGTCGTGCCAGTAGACGCGAAACTCCACGGCGCCGGTCCCCGCCTCGATCGCAAACGGCAGTGCGAAATCGTGGCGCTCGCCGACCGCGCTGAAGTCGGCGCTGCCGAGAGCGCGGCTGGCGAGGGCGCTGCCGGCGTCGGTATCGAACACCTCGAGCGTGACGAACGGCGCCGCGCCCGGGCTCAGGTAGTCCAGCTCGAGCGTGAAGTGCGCTGCGTGGGCGCCGACTGGCAACGAGGTCAAGAACGGCCCCGCCTGCATCAGGCCGGGCTCGGGGCAGCTGTTCGAATCACAACCCCAGGCGAGCGCTCCCGAGACGTGGCCCATGGCGTGGTTGAAGCTGCCACCGCCCGCCGCGCGCACGAAGCGCGCCTCGGCGGTGTAGGGAGCCACCACGGCGGAGAGCGCGTGGATCGCCGAAGCCTGGCGAGTGAAATCGCGTTTGTCGAAGGGCCCGCTCCAGCTCAGGCCAAAGTCGTGATCGGGTCCCTGCGCCTGATGCCAGACGGCGCGCGCATTCTCCAGCAAGAAGTCGCCGTAGCGCCCCGACTCCACCTGCAGGCGCCCGAGGTAGCGCTGATAGATACCCTTGAAGTTGGTCTGGTTGTCGTCGCAGTCACCGTCGGGCTCGCAGGGCTCTTGCAGCACGCCTTCGCTCGCGAGCAACGATGTCGATGCGTCGGCGTACTGTTCGGCGACGTCCAGGTAGCTCGCGTCGGACGTGGCCCAGTACATCTCCGTGAGCGCGCCGAGGAGCACGCCCTGATTGTAGGTCCACGGCGTTCCCCCGTTGGGCTGGCAGCTGTTGGTGAGGCCGTCCTCGACCAGGAACTGCTCGTTGGTCATGCCGACGTCGCCGAACCACGTCCACGCCGTCTCGGCCCACGCGAGGTGGCTGGTGTCGCCTGGCATTCGATTGTGCAGCTGTGCCGCCAGCAGGAAAAACAGCTGCAGGGTGATCGCGTTCTTGTAGTCGAAGTTCCGGTTCCACCAGATGCCACCCCCGCAGGTGTCCTCGTTCCATGCGGTCGTCATGTCGGCGAAGACGATCTCCGCCATGTCGAGGTAGCGGGCGTCACCCGTGAGATCGAAAGCGCGAACCCAGGCGTTACCCCACCAGCCCTGGTCGTCGTAGCCGAGATCGTCCAGGAAGTTACCCGCCGAGTTCAAGTCGAAGGTGTCCTCGAACAGCGGGCGAGCGAGCATACCGTTGGAACGCGCGAAGCTGGCCAGCGCCGCTTCCACGCCGCTCGCCCACGACCAGCGCGGGCCGCTGGTCCACTGCCCGACGGCGGGGTCGTACATGGCCTCGAGCGTGCCCAGCGCCAGATCGTTGATGGTGTGCCAGTCCTCACCTGGAACGACGCGCGTGACCGCCGTCGGCGTTCGCAGCGGCCGCTCGGGTGGCAGCGCGGCGCCTGCGACACCAGCCACACCGGCGCTCGCCGTCCCTCCACTTCCGCCAGTGATCACTGGCGCGGCCATGCCGCCGGTGCCTCCAGCGCCGGCTGCGCCGCCAGAAAATCGGCTGCCACTGTCGGAATGCGAGCTGGGCGAACAGTGGACGCAAACGACGAGCAGGGCTGCAAGCGGCAGCGGTGTGCTTGCCGAGCGGTACGAGCGCGCCAACGGGCACCTACAAGTCGACGCTCGGTCCCGATCCGGGTCAACAAAGGGGCGGCGCCGGGGCAGGCCATCGACGCCGGATGAGAGAGTGTGCTTCAGGTGGGCGTGATCGTTGGTAATCGGGCCGCCAGCGCGGACCCGAGGTCGGACATTATCCGTCCGCCAGGCGGCCGAAGACGATTGCTGCTTTCAGGCCGCTACGGCACTCTGCCCCGAGATGTCGCCTCGAGGCTTTTCCCTCTCCCAGCTCGACGCGGTGGCCTGGCTCGAAGCACTCCCCGCCGAGTCGCTGGACCTCGTCATCACCGATCCGCCGTACGAATCGCTGGAGAAGCACCGCGCGGTCGGCACCACCACGCGGCTCAAGAAGAGCAAGGCGTCGAGCAACGAGTGGTTCGATATCTTCCCGAACAGCCGTTTCCCGGAGCTCTTCGCCGCGGTGTATCGCGCGCTGAAGCCCAACACGCATTTCTATCTCTTCTGCGATCAAGAAACGATGTTCGTGGCCAAGCCCATCGCCGAGCAGGTCGGCTTCAAGTTCTGGAAGCCGCTCGTGTGGGACAAGCAGAAAATCGGCATGGGATACCATTACCGAGCGCGCTACGAGTTCATCCTCTTCTTCGAGAAGGGTAAGCGCCGGCTGCACGACCTCGGCGTGGCCGACGTGATCAGCGAGCCCCGCGTTTTCAACGGCTACCCCACGGAGAAGCCGGTGCCGGTGTCCGAGGTGCTGGTCCGGCAGAGCACCGACGAGGGCGCGCTCGTGGCCGATCCCTTCGCCGGCTCCAGCTCGACGGGCGTTGCCGCACTGCGCCAGGGGCGGATGTTCTCCGGCAACGACCTGTCGACGGTAGCGATCGAAACGTCCCGCGGGCGGCTGCTCGCCGAAGGCGGCGTGGAGCAGGCGGTCTGTACCAGCGAAAACGACGCGGCCGAGCCCCAGCTGCTGCTGGCCCTCTAGGGTCCTGGTCATGACCGGCAACGAGTACGCCAGCCTGATCGCCGCCTATCTCAGCAAGAACTACGGCAGCCGCGGGCTTCTGGTCTATCGCGAGGTCTCGCTCGGCAAGAGCATCATCGGCAAGAACAGGCGCGTCGACGTCTTCGCGCTGCACCGCGAATCGCAGAAGGCCCTGGCCATCGAGTGCAAGGTGCAGACGTCCACCGGCACGGCGGACGAAAAGATCCCGTACACGCTGCAGGACCTCGCGGCCATGCACGTCCCGGCTTTCGTGGTCTACGCCGGCGCGGGCTTCTCCGAGGGCGTGCTGCACCTTTTGCGCAGCAGTGAACTGGCTGCCTACTGCCTACCTGACGCGACGCTGGAGCCGAGCTCCGACACGCTCGAGCTCGATCACCTCGTGGCCATGACCTTCGGCTGGTGGGAGGCCGTGCTGCGCGACAAAAAGCCGTTCGATCTGCCCGCCTGGGAAGCCGCCCGCAGCGACTCCGCCGGCGAGCGCGGGAGCGCCGAGACGCCTGCGCCGAGCCGTATCGTCGGCGAAGCGCCGCTGCCGAGCCAGCTCGAGCTCGAGGCCCGCTAGCACAGCCCCGTTCTGAATTGGGACAGGGTGTTCGGAAATCCGGACACTTTCTGCGCGGCAGACAAGGGCCCGGGGGGGACCGGCATGTGAATCCCCTACTATTCCCCGGCTGATGAATGCTGGATAGACTCGCCTGGAATGGCCGAGCTGGTTCTCAATGTGGGTAGCCTGGTCGCCGGGCGATACCGCCTCGAGCACCACCTGGGCGAGGGCGGTATGGGCACCGTCTGGGCAGCGCAGCACACCGTCACCCGCCGCTCGGTCGCAATGAAATTCCTGCGCGATTCGATGCGCACGCGCGGCGACCTGCGCCAGCGCTTCTTGCGCGAGGCCGCCACCGCGAGCTCGCTGAAGCACCCCAACGTCGTCGAGATCATCGACGTCTTCGATCTGGAAGACTCGACGCCGGTGATGGTCATGGAACTGCTCCACGGCGAGACGCTGGGCAAGAAGCTCGCTCGTGACGAGCGCTTGAGCGTCGAAGAGACTGCGGCCGTGATGTTGCCGGTGATTTCCGCGGTCGGCACCGCGCACGCCCACGGCATCGTCCACCGCGACCTCAAGCCCGAGAACCTGTTCCTGGAAGAGAGCGGCGACAGCTCGCGCATCAAGGTGCTCGACTTCGGCATCGCCAAGCTCACTGCGGAGCACATCCTGGAGCGCGGGCACTCCGCGCTGCTCACCGATACCGGTTCGATGCTCGGCACACCCTGTTACATGGCCCCCGAGCAGGCCAGCGGCGAGCACCCCGTGGACCAGCGCGCCGACGTGTGGTCGCT
>DATLIL010000485.1:0-17716 GCA_035539475.1 Polyangiaceae bacterium | reverse complement strand
AGCGACGGTCGCGTCGCTGCCGATTTTCAGAACCGCGCCGTTGCCAGTGTCCGCTACGTACAGAGTTTCATCGGCCGCGAGTGCGACGGCGGAGGGTGACTGCAACGGATAGTCCAGAGCCCGCTTTGGCTCGGACGAGCTGCGGAGAACGCTCAGAGTGATGCCGTCGAATGCCGCGGAGCTCCCATTAGGGCTCGGAGTCGCGATCAGTTCGACCAGCATGCTCCGCGTTCCGGCTGGCGCGCTCGCGTCGCCGCGGAGTTTGTTCCACTTGAACCCGGTGCGCAGGTCACCCGACTCGAATAGTGTTCCGAGCACGTCGCCGGCCTCGTCGAGGCAGGTGATGGCAAGTGATGCCGAGTCCCCGTCGGGCTCCGACCCGGATTGGAGGTAGCCGCTGAACTGAAAACGGAGGCCCTGGGGAGAGTCGATCTCGGCCGCGTACTTCGTAAGGTCTACTGTTTGGACCAAAGAAGCCGGACTACTGCGATCGCCCTCCGTCCAGCTCGGCGCGAAAGCCGTGCGGCCATCCACCGGGTGGGGACATGTTGCACAGTCGGAAGCGATCCCGCTCCAAGACCCTTCGAGCGCGAGCCAGCCGTCCGCAGGAGCAGCGACCGGATGCTCCGCACTACCGTTCCGCAGCAGGTTCGGCTCTACCGCGTCGGTGCCAACTATCGTCGAGATGATGCCATCCCGCACCTGTCGCACGCGATTGTTGCCGGTGTCCGCGATGACGACGACGCCGTTGTTTCCGACCGCTATGCCGCTCGGAGCATTGAGCATTGCCTCGAGCGCGCGACCGCCGTCGCCTTCGAAACCGGGCACGCCGGTCCCCGCATAGGTTTGTAGGACGCCGGGCTTTGACACCGGGTCTTGCTGCACAGTGGCGATCGGTTCTGCGCGGTCGGGCTTGCCCTCGCTGCACGCGATTGCCTGTGTAACACCGACAGCGAGCAGGACTACGCCTGCCGCTCCACCGATTCGACCCATTGAAAACATGACGAAATCTCCCCGTCTTGCGAACGAGACCATCTACCCGCCGAACGAACCCCGAACACGAGCGCCATAACTCGGCGCTGTTAGGTCAATGCAAACTGTGCTGGCACATTTCTGCCGAGGGCCGTTATCCCAATTCTTTTCACATAGCAATGCGTTTGTTGACATGCGCGGCTCCGAAAAGATCTTTCAAGGCGACCTATCGTTCTCGTCAGCTGGGTCGGCTTCGCTCGGCAGCCAGTTGCGATCTTTCTTCCCCGGCGCTCGTCCTCTTGTGAACTTTTCCTGATATCGCGTACAAACTGGCCCAGCGTGGGGCGGGGGAGTAGCCTCTTCGGACGCCATGGTGACTAGAGCCCTTTCATTGGCCCTTGCCCTGGTTCTGATGGGTAGCGCGATTCCGGCGCATGCGGCCGAGCCAGCGTTGCCGTCGCGCGCGCTCAGCGGCGTGGAGCGGGACGCCTTGAAGACGGGTCACATCGTCAGCCGGCCGGTCCGCTTTCAGCGCAGCCCGAGCCAGACCTACGTCGGCGGCGTCTCGTACCAGGTGGGGAAGGCGAGCCCGGCGGAGATCATGTCCACGCTGCTCGACCTCCAGGCGTTGCCCGAGGTGTTGCCGCGCACCAAGCGCGCCAAGCTGGTCGAGAACAGCGGAGCCCGCGCCAAGGTCGAGCTCGTCCAGGGCGGCGGGATGTTCGAGGCGACCTACACCGTCGTGCTCGAGCAGAACGCCGGGCGTGACGAGCTCCGCTTCTGGCTCGACCCGTCGCGCCCGCACGACGTCAAGGACGTCTGGGGTTACTTCCGTGTGCGGCCGTTTGGCCCGGACCACTCGCTGCTCACCGTGGCTGCCGTCCTGGATCTCGGCCCTGGCATCGTGCGCATGATGTTCGAGGACTCGATCCAGAACCTCATCCTCGGCTCGCCCTGGAACATCAAGAAGTACGTCGAACCCCGCGCCTTCGCCCTGCAATAGGCAGCCAGCCGGGTCTCGGACTATAAGCGGGGGCTCGATGCTCACGCGCATCGCGGTCATCGCCTTCAACACCTACCGCGAGTCGGTGCGCGCCCGCATCTTGCACGGGCTCTTCGGCGTGGCGCTGGCCGCGGCGGCTTACTCCCTCGTGGTGGGGGCCTACGCGCTCAACGCGCGGCTGCGCGTGGTGAGTGATCTCGGTGCAGCCTCGACCTCGCTGTTCGCGGTGGTTGTCGCGATCGTGATCGGCGCGACCTCCCTCTACCGCGAGCTCGAGCTCAAGACGATCTTCCCCATCCTGGCCCGCCCGATAGGGCGCGGCGAGTACCTGGTGGGCAAGACACTCGGCACGGTGCTGACTCTGGCCGTGTTCGTGGCAGCCAACTCGGGGCTCTTGCTGCTGGCGCTCTCGGCCATGGCAGGTCGATCGCCGTCGCTGATCGTGCTCTTGCTGGCGCTGGCGCTGGTGGCCATCGTGCTCGTGGCCTGGCGCGTACCGCGCGCGCGGATCTGGCTACCGCTGGTATTTGCGATGCTGACGCTCGGCGCTGGTGTGGTCTTCTCCGCGGTCGCGCCCGACGAGCGGCGCGTGATCGTCGGCTCGGCCGCGCTCGTCCTGTGCGAGGTGGCGATCGTGACCTCGATAGCCACGTTGTTCTCGGCCTTTTCTTCGCCGTTCCTCACGGCCATCTTCACCCTCGGCCTCTTCATCGTGGGGCGATCCGCCGATACCCTGGCCGCGCTACCGCCCAGGGTCTTCGGCGAGGTCATCCACGGCACGGGCTCGTTCCTGAGCAAGATCGTGCCCAACCTCATGCTCTATCAACCGCCGAGGGCCCTGCTCACGGGTGAGGCGGCCGGCGTCGAGCTCGGCAGCTATCTGCTCAGCGCGCTGCTTCACGCCGTGGCCTGGTCGGTGCTCTTGCTGGGCGCCGCCACGCTGATCTTCCGCCGGCGCGATTTTCTATGAGGGACTCGCCTGCGCTCGCCTCTGTCCTGCGTGGAGCAGCGCTCGTTCTCATGCTCTGCGTCTTCGTGCTCGGCGTGCTGACCGCGCACACCGTGCTCGAGGGGCAGGAAGAGCTCGAGCTCAGCAAGACGGCGTTCGATCGCGGTGAGCTCGGCGACGCCATCCAGCACGCGCGGCGTGCAGCGGGCTACTACGCTCCGGGCGCGCCGCACGTCGATGCTGCCTACGGTCGCCTCCGCGCCATCGCCTTCGGCTCCGAGGCGAACGGCGATACTCCGACTGCGCGGCTTGCCTGGAACGCCATGCGCTCGGCCGCGCTCGAGACCCGGCACGCGTTCGTGTCTCGATCGGTCGAGCTGGCAGAGGCTGATCGCCAGCTCGAGCGCCTGGCTCGGGGTCAGGGCCAGCCCAAACCGGCGAAGCCCGTTCCGCCGCCAGGGCCGGCTCCCGGCTGGGCGGCGGTGCTGGCGCTGGGCTTTCTGCTCGCGCTGGGCGGGTTCGCACTGATCGGCTTCGCCGGAGTCGAGCCCCAGGGCCGCATCCGGGTCCGTCCGGCGCTGCTCGGCGCCGTGATCAGCCTGCTCGGCGCCGCTTGTTGGACCCTGGCGCTGTTTTGGGCGTAGAGAGTAGGGGTGCAGGTGCAGGACGACGCCCTGGCCAAGCTGATCGAGCGCTTTTGTGGGCACTTGAGCCACGAGCGCCGCGCTTCGGTGCACACCGTCTCTGCCTACGGCCGCGATCTCGGCGCGCTGGCCAGCTTCGTGCGTGAGCGCTGCAAGGGCCCGGCGGAGCTCGCCGACGTCGATCGCATGCTGCTGCGCACCTGGCTGGGCGAGCTCGCGCGCGTCGTGTCCCCGGCGACCATCGGCCGCAAGCTCGCCAGCCTGCGTGCCTTCTTCGTCTACCTCGAGCGTGAAGGCATCGCTCGCGAGAACCCGGCCAAGCTGCTCGCGTCGCCCAAGCTTCGCCGCAAGCTGCCGACCTTCGTCAACGCGAGCGCGGCCGCCGAAGTGATGCAGGCGCCGCTGTCGACCTCGGCTCCCGCCGCCGAGCGGCTGCGCGATGCTGCGCTGCTCGAGTTGCTCTACGGCTCGGGGCTCCGCGTCAGCGAGCTCGCCGCTCTCGATCTCGAGAACTTGGCGCTGGAAGCAGCCGAGGTGCGCGTGCTCGGCAAGGGACGCAAGGAGCGCATCGTGCCGCTCGGCAGCAAGGCCAGCGAGGCGATCACGCGATATCTCGAACAGCGCGGCGAGCTCCGCAACGAGCGCACCGGCGCGCAGCACCCGAGCGCGGTCTTCCTCGGCCGCCGTGGTACGCGCCTGGGCGTGCGCCGGGTCCAGACCCTGGTGCAGCGTTACGGTGCGCTCGGCGCCGGCCGTGCCGATCTGCACCCCCATGCGCTGCGCCATTCCTGCGCCACGCACATGCTCGAGGGCGGGGCAGACCTGCGCTCGATCCAGGAACTATTGGGCCACAGCAGCCTCGCGACCACGCAGCGCTACACCCACGTTTCGCTCGACCAGCTATTCGCGGTATACGACCGCGCGCACCCGTTGGCACGTCGCCCGCGGGCGCGCCGGCCGGATGAAAAGTAGGCAAGCGTTCGTTCAGCGGCTCGTGCCGCGCTTGGCCGCGTCGCTCGCGGGCTCAACGCTCGGCGTGATCCTGGCGGCGGTCTTCGACACCGTCGTCGCGCGCGAAGCCAACCCAGGCGCCGGGTTCGGCGCCGTGCTGCTGGCGGACCTCGGGCTGCTGGCTCCTCTCGGTTTGCTCCTCGGCGTGGGCGCGGCGGTCTTTGCCTTGCTCTTGCTGCCGCCGCGTTTTCCCCGAGAGCTCGCCTACGGGGACGAGCAGACCGGCCCTGACAAGGAGCTCGTCTTTCGCTGGCTCTGGTGGCCGCTCTTCGCCGTGCTCGGCACGCTGCTCTGCGGGCGTCTCACGCTGAAGCTCCTGGCGTCGCCCGCAGCCATGGCGAGCGGCGCCGCGGCTGCTCTCATCGCCACGGTGCTGGCGGTGCTGCTGGCAACAGCCGCCGTGGGCCTGTCCCGGCTCCTGGCCGAGCACCGGTCGGCCCCGGTCGGCGTGCGCGCCGCGGCAGCGATCGGGCTGGGCGTCGCCGCGCTCGTGCTGGCGCTCGCGATCGCCTCCGGCACGACCAGCGGCAGCGGCGGTCCACTGGCGCTTTTCGGCGTGTTCAAGCGTCCCGAGCTCGACCTGAAGGGGCCCGGTCTGTTGCTCCTGGTGTTGACGACCAGCGTGCTGGTGCCGCCGCTCGAGCGACGCTCAGCTCAGCTCGGCGCGCTGCTGGTCTCGTTGCTCCTCTTGCCGTTCACGGCGCGCGCTGCGAAGAGCGCCTTCGAGGAGCGGCCCGTAGCGATCACGATCGAACGCGCCGCGCCGCTGGGCAAGCCGCTGCTCGGGCTGGCACGCAAGCTGTCGGACTCCGACCGCGATCGCTTCGCCGGGCGCTTCGGCGGCGGCGACTGCGCCGAGGGCGATCCCGCGGTGAATCCCGACGCCAACGACGTGCCCGGCAACGGGCGCGACGAGGACTGCTCCGGTGCCGACGCTCAGAAGATCGATCTCGGCGTGCCGGCGGCGCTGCCGACCACCAGCGCGGACGAGCTGCGCGGAAAGCTGCCTGCCAAGCCGAACGTGGTGTTGATCTCGATCGATACGCTGCGCTTCGATCTCGGCTACATGGGCTACGAGCGCAAGATCACCCCGGCGATCGACGCGCTGGCGCAGAAGAGCGTGGTGTTCGAGAAGGCCTACTCGCTGGCCTCGTACACGAGCAAGAGCCTGGCGCCGCTCCTGATCGGCAAGTATGGCCTCGAGACGCAGCGCGGCTGGAGCCATTTCAACCGCTTCCCCAAGGACGTCTTCGTGGCCGAGCGGCTACAGAAGAACGGCGTCCGCACGATCAGCGTGCAGGGCTTCTGGTACTTCGTGAAGGGCTACGGCTTCGAGCGCGGCTTCGACGTGGTCGACAGCAGCGCCTCGCCCAAGGCGCCTCAGCTCGAGGGTGATCGCACCTTCACCAGTGACAAGCTGACCGACGCCGCCATCGCGGAGCTCGCCAAGCCCGAGCTCGACGACAAACCGTTCTTTCTCTGGGTCCACTACACCGATCCGCACGCCGAGTACGTGCTCCACGAAGGCTTCGATTTCGGCAAGAAGGGTCGCGACCTCTACGACAGCGAGGTGGCCTTCGTCGATCACCAGGTGGGCCGGCTGCTGAAGGCGCTGGAAGCGGAGCCGTTCGCGGATCGCACGCTGATCGTCCTGACCAGCGATCACGGCGAGGCCTTCGGCGAGCACGGCCTCATCCGCCACGGCTTCGAGCTCTGGGAAGAGCTCGTCCGTGTGCCGCTCATCGTGTACGTGCCCAAGCTCGAACCGGCGCGGATCAGCGAGCGGCGCAGCGCGATCGACATCGTGCCGACGCTGCTCGACGTGTTCGGCATCGAGCCGCCCGCGGCGTCCGCGCCGGATTCCCTGAGCGGCACGTCGCTGCTGCCCGACATTCTCAGGCCAGCCGGCTACCAGCCCAAGCCGCGCGTCGTGTTCGTGGACATGCAGGCGGGGCCGCACAACGCCGAGCGCCAAGCCTTCATCGAGAACGACAAGAAGCTCACCATGAGCGCGGGCCGCCCGCTCGGTCTCTACGATCTGGCCGCGGATCCCGGCGAAAAGAAGGACCTGCTCGACGAGCAGAAGGAGCAGGCCAAGGCCCTGCTCGAGCGCGCCAAGGCATTCAAGGCCTCGCTCAAAGAGGTCCGCGTCAAGCCCGAGTGAGGCCGCGCCGTTCCAGCGCGCGAGCCAGCGTTTCGTTCTCGGCGAGCAGGCCCGGCAATCCCCCGGTGTGCAGAAAGAGCACGCGCGCGGGCTTGGGCTCGAGCCTGGACAGGCCGAACAGCGCCTTGCCGGTGTAGACGGGATCGAAGAGCAGGCCGGTCTTTGCCGCGACCTCGGTGATGAAGTCGAGCTGCTCGTCGCTGGCGACTCCGTAGGCCGGCCCCTTCCATTGGTCGTAGATGACGGCGCGCGCGCTGGGGTCGAGTGACGGATCGAGGGCCACCGCTTCGGCGACGATGCGCCCGATGGCCTGCTCGAAGTACGCCCGGTCGTCGCAGACCGCGACGGCGATTGCCCGCTGGGCAACGGGGTGGCGAGCGAGTCCGAGCGCGACGCCAGCCGCGGTGCCACCGGAGCCACAGGCGTGGATGACGGCGTCGTAAGGGGCCGGGCCGCCGCCTTCCGCCGCGGCGAGCTGCGCCTCGATCTCCGCCATCGCCGCGACGTAACCGAAGGCGCCCAGGCCGTTCGAGCCTCCCTCCGGGATGACGTAGGGCGTGTCCCCGCGCGTCGCGAGCTCGGCAGCCGCTGCGGCCATGAGCTCCCCGCGCCGGCGATAGTCTGCCGGCGAGATCAGGCGGATTTCGGCGCCGACGAGCTGGTCGAGCAGCAGGTTCGCGCTCGGCGGCGGGACGGTGGACTCGGTGTTACGCAAGAAGAGCAGAGAGCGCAGGCCGAGCTCTGCGGCGCTGATCGCCGTGGCGCGCGCGTGGTTCGACTGCACGGCGCCGCAGGTGATGATGCGCGTGGCGCCGCGCTCGAGCGCGTCTGCCAGAAGGTACTCGAGCTTTCTGATCTTGTTGCCAGCCGCGGCGCCCGAGGTCATGTCGTCGCGTTTGACCCAGACCTCGGTGCCCACCAGGCGGTCGAGCGCCGCCGAGTGCGTCAGCGGCGTGGGTAAGTGGGCGAGGCGAAGCTTGCGCATCGGCTCAACCGATCTCGATCAGGAGCGCGCCGCGCTCCACGGCGTCGCCCGGCTTGACCAGGACTCGCTGCACGGCCCCGCTCTGGGCGCAGGTGAGCTCGTTTTCCATCTTCATCGCCTCGATCACCAGCGCGGGCTGCCCAGCGGTCACGGTCTCTCCCGGGGCCACCATCAGCTTCACGATGCGGCCGGGCATCGGCGCCGTGATCGTCAAGGCTCCGGGCGCCTGGGCTCCGGCGCTGCGTGCTCGTCGTGCTTCGGTGGGATCGAGCAGCCGCGCAGGCGAGCGCGCGCCGCGGGCGGCGGCCTGCGTCGCGCTCGATGGCATGAGCTCGACCACGCGCCCCTCGATCAGCACGGCCAGCGTGGGACGATCTCCGAGCACCGTCACCTCGAGCTCACGGGGGCCGCCCTCCGAACTGAGTCGGGCGAGGTAACGACCTGGTTCCGTGCTCGAGAGTTCGAGCTCCAGGCGCTTGCCACCCTGTTCCACGACGTAACGCATGTCAGTACTGCACTCCAACCCTGGCCATGGCCAGGACCTGCGCGTCGAGCCTGTTCCCGCTCGCGCTGTCGAAGGCGGTGCCGGGCAGGAATAGGCCTGCCTGGCTGCCGAGCTCGAGGTTCAGGTCCGTGTTCAGCGGCAGCCGCCACTCGACTCCGACATCGAACTCCAAGCCGAGGTCGCGTGCGGGCACACCTCCGTCGTAGTTCGTCGCGACGCCGCTGACGAGGACACTGGACGGATCGATCAGGTCCTCGCTCGATTGAGCGACCAGCAGGCCCGCCTTCAAGTCGAGCTCGCGCAAGGGCCTGAACAGGAACGTGGGGTTCAGGTAGGTCGCGCCTGCCACGCTACCGTTCGTGGCCAGATCCGAGACGCGCGGCGAGTCTCCGATGATGGCCTTGGCGCGAGCGCTCTTCCAGCGCATCACCTGATCGAACAGGATCAACCCGATCTCGTGGTTGGGATCGAAAGCGAAGCCCGTCTCGTGGCCGTCCGCCGGGGTTTCGTCGCCGGAGGCGTAGCCGGCCTCGAAGGCGAAGAGGAGGCTGCCGTAGGCATCGCGCGCGGCGCTGCTGGGCCAGACCACGCCCAGGCGCGCCGCAGCACCAAAGCCGGTCACGGTGAGATCGTCGTCGTCGACCGGCCCGGTCAGGGTGCGGCCGAGGCTCTCGTCGCCGAAGCGGAACGCCGCCTCGTACTCGCCGAATAGAACAGCCCCACCGCCGCGTACGGCCGTCTCGAAGCCACCCGCCGAGTCGATCAGGACGGTGTTGAACTCGCGCTCGTCGCGATCGCTCCCGTCGTAACGCTGGTGGCGCACGATGCCGAGCACGCTCACGTTGCCGGAGCGCTCGCCGTAGCGTGCGCCGAGCGTCCCGCGCCAGGCCACGTCACCCGCCGTGAGCTCGGCGGCCTCGTCCTCGTAGACGAGATCGGCGGCCGCGAGCAGCACGAGCTTTCCACCGGGCCGCCACAAGACTTGCACGCGCTCGAAGCGATCGCCGCCCTGGTAATCACCGAAGAACGGCGGATGATTGCCGTCGTTCTCGACCAGTCCCATGCCGTGATGGAAGGGCTGCTGGCCGACGCGCAGCGCGAGCGGATCCCTGTGGTAGTCGAGGAACAGCCAGCGCGGATCGAACTGAAACGGATTCGATTCCGCGTAGAGCTCGTCGTGGGTGCTCACGCCCTGGGGCTCCTCGCTCGAGAACATCCCGCGCGGGACGTCGGCCTGGGCCACGAGCTCGAAGCGATCGCCGATCTGAAAGCGCGGCGTGATGCGCAGCCAGTGGTAGACGCGCTCTTCTTGCCCGAGCCTGTCGAACGTTCCGTCGGACTGGCGTAGACGCAGTGGCGAGAGGAGCTCGGCGCGCAGCTGGTACTCGCCGTGGAGCTGGAGACGCAGGAGATCGGGCTCCGCCGGTTTGACGGGGATGCGCGCGCTGTCGCCGGCGAGGGCTTGCGCGCTCTGCGTGGCCTTGGGCCGCGAGGGCGGCGGGGGAGGCGGCAGCGCGTCGCCCTCGGTCTGCGCGAACAGTGGGGTTGGGCTCAGGGTGAGCGCGATGGCCGCGAGGGTACGTCGCATCATGGCACTGCCTCGCTGCTGCGGCGGGCCTGGGGCATGGTGTAGCCGGCGCGCGGAGCAGGCCCGGGCGCACCTTCCGCAGAACAGACGATGGTGACCCGGCTCGGAGAGTAGATGAAGAGCGTGATCAGTCCCGCCAGTGCGGTGAATGTATCTGGCTGCAGCGTGACATCCGACCAACCTCCCGGACAGATACGGTCGAGGTCGTAGGGGCCGCTCGCTTCTACCAGTCCGAACAGGAACGCAGCGTGCCACTTGTCGGTGTACGGACCCGGCGAGTCTCCGGGGGGAAGGCCGGAGCGGAGCGTGGTCTGAGCGCAGCTGCAGGCGAGCAGCAGGAGCGGCAGCGCTCGCGTCAGGGCCTGCATCGAATCCTCACTTGCCGGGGCGAGTAGAGGCCGAGGGACGCGACGGTCAGCAACGTGGTGGAAGCCGTTTGTTCGACCGCGACGCCCCTGGCGACGCCGGACGGGCAGACGTCGCGCACATCGACCGAGCGCGAGCCGAACATCCCGAAGCCGAAGCCGTTCACCCAGGCCGCGTACTCGTTGGGCTTCACCTGCCTCGGGGCGCAGGCCCCGCATGACAGCGCCGCGAGCGCCAGCAGCGCGCGCGGTCTCCAGCGAGCTCGGGGCGTTTCTCGCACGGTTGGGCTGGAACATAACCTGCACTCGTGGCGCGTCAAAGAGGTCGGATACAATGGGGCCGTGGACGATCTGGAGAGCATCGGCGCCGAGTTGCCCGTGGTCGCGCGCCGAGCGATCGCCCTGCATTTGAGCCGGGGCCGGCCCGAAGCGGGGGAGTCGAAGAGTGCCGTACCGCGACTGCCTGTCTTCGTGACCCTGCGCGAACGTGGTGGCTCGCTCCGCGGCTGCATCGGCTCGCTGACCGCCGTCGAGTCGGACGTCGTGCGCGAGACTGCTCGCTCGGCAGTGCTGGCGGCCACCCGCGATCCGCGCTTTCCGCCAGTCTCCGAGCGCGAGCTCGGCTCGCTGCGCATCGAGGTCAGCGTTCTCATGCCGGACGAGGCAGTGTCTGGCCTCGAGCAGCTCGATCCCAGCCGCTACGGCGTGATCGTTCGCGACCTCTCCGGCCGGCGCGGCCTGCTCCTGCCGGAGGTCCCGGGCGTACACGACGCCAGCGCGCAGGTGGCAGTGGCCAGGCGCAAGGCGGGGATACCGGCGAATGCCGTCGTGGAGCTCAGGCGCTTCGAGGTTCGAAAGTTCAGCGACAACGGGGGCGGCGATCCGCCCCGGTGAGCGTTGTGGGCGCAGCAGGGATTGAACCTGCGACTTCGTCCGTGTGAAGGACGCACTCTACCGCTGAGTTATGCGCCCGAAAGCGAGGGCACTGTCTAGCGCGCTCCCGCCGGTCCCGCAATAGAGGATTCCCTCGGGGCGTTCGGAAATCCCCGCTCGAGGCTCCCCTATCAGCACGAGGATGCTATAGGGGAGCGCCCATGAGCGACGTGAACGCCTCGGACCCCGGCGCCCCGCAGGACGCCGCGCCTGCTGCGCCCACCGCCGTTGCGACCAATCCTCCGTCGAGCGCCGCCTCAGCACCGGGTGAAGCGGCGAACTCTGCCGCGACTGAAGGCGTTCAGGCCCCCGCTCAGGACGTGGCGCCCGCCGGCCGTCCCAGCGTCGAACCGCCCGCCGACGATCCGGCCCGCCGTCGCGACAAGACCGTGGGCACCGTGATCGTGGTGCTGGCCTTCATCTTCAGCCTTGGCCTCTCGCTCTGGGCCAAACACGTCTCGCGGCCGGAAGTTAGCGAACCGCCGCCTCCGGCTACCACCGCAGGGGTGGTGGGCTTTCCCTCCGCCTTGGACGCGATCGCCACGCTCCGGACGGCCCGTAGCGTCACCAAGCGGCCGCTTCTGCGCCAGATCATCATGGAAGGCGTGGCCGTGAACGGCACGATCGACGTGAACGGCAGCGGAGGTGGGCGCGTACGCTACGTGTTCCAGAGCCCGCCAGGCCACGGGCCGCAGCCTCCGCGCGAACCGGGCACGCTGCCGCGCCAGCACTACTGCGGCAAGCAGACCGTGCAGATCAAGAAGGCCGGGCTCGCCGCCGACGCCGACAGAGCCGACTCAGCGTGCCCGGCGAAGCAGACCGAGCCGCTGCCCGACCCCCAGTGCTCGCTAAAGGATATCTGGCAAGCCGCGATCAAGCGCGGGGCCCCCAGCGATCGTCTGGCGAAGATCGAGTACTACCGCTCGCAGGCCGGTCCCGCCTGGCGCTTCGAGCTGACCGGCGCCAAGCACAAGTTCAGCATTCACGGCGACTGCCAGCGCGAGCTGACCCCGAGCGAAGCGCAGAGCCTTTGACCGCCGCGCTGCGCGCGCCGGCCAAAGGTTTTTTGTTCGTTGCTCGGGCCGCTTCGCGGCCCTCGCCGGGATTCTGTTTTGCGGAGTACCTGCGCAAGGCGCTTGGCCTTGCGTGTGTTCTTCCAGCAAGCCGCGCCTGTTCGGTCAGTTTGTTGTGACCCGCGTCTCGCTCGTGGATCGAGATCTGCTCGCGCCAAGACCCATGGCTGGATCCATGCTCGGCGGCTAACGCGGCCTCGCAGACCTACGACGACGCTACCTAAACCCCGATCAGCTTGCGGATGCGCGTCCAGATCTCCGCGTAGGTTTCTGGACTTGGCGGGCCGCCGAGGACCGTGAAGCCGCCGGAGCGGAGCTTTTGCAGCGTGGGCTTCTGCGCGCTCGCGGGCAGCTTGTCGAGCTTGGTGGCCACGATCAGCGTGAGCGGCTTGGTGCGGCCGGATTGCGACGGAGAATTCATGAGCGTGAGCAGATCGTGCTCCTCGTCCTCCATGCCGCGGCGCGCATCGACCAGGATCACGACGAGCTTGAGCGTGGCGCGCTCGAGCAGGTACTCCTCGATCAGGTCGGCCCAGCCCTCGCGCTCGGCCTTCGCGCGCTTGGCGTAGCCGTAGCCCGGCAGGTCGACGAGCTTGAGCTCGAGGCCGTCCTGGGTCTTCACGTCGAAGAAGTTGATGGTGCGCGTGCAGCCGGGCGTGTTGCTGGTGCGTGCCAGCGCCTTGCGCCGCATCAGGCCGTTGAGCAGCGTGCTCTTGCCCACGTTCGAGCGGCCGGCGAAAGCCACCTCGAGCTGCACCGGCGGGGGCAGGCTCAGCGAGCCGGAGGCCGCTGCAGCGAAGGCGGCTTCAGTGATGAGCGGCGCGGAGGGGGTAGGCATGGCGCGCGGAGTATGGGCGAGACCTTCTGCACCCGCCAGTCCGCTAGCGCGCACGCCTGCTCAGCCTGCGCCCCAGCGCATTTTTCAGCGCCAGGAGCTCGGGGCTCCGCAAGACGAAGGCCGCCAGCAGGAACACGACGACGAAGACCAGGCTGCCGCTGAGTCCGGGCACGAGCCGAGCTCCCGCGGGCGCTTCTGGACCGACAGCAACGGCTTGCACGGTGAAGCGACCCGCGAACGCCGCGATCGACGAAGCCGCCAGCACGCGCAGCGCAGAGCCACCGATCTCGAGCACGTGGCGTGATGGCAGCCTGCGGCCGAGCCACCACCACAGGAGCAGGAATTGAGCGATGCTGGCTCCTGCCACGGCAGCGTTCACGCCGACGTGGCCGAACGGGCCCTTGAGTCCCAGCGCCAGGCCGACGAAGACGCAGAGATCGAGCGCCGCCACGATCACCGGCGTGCGAGTGTCGCCGAGCGCGTAGTACACGGCCACGAGCTGGCGTACACCGGCCACGGCCCAGATGCCGAGACCCTGGGCCAGGAGCGCGCGCCCAGTCTCGCGCGTGGCCTCGGCGTCGAACGCGCCGCGCTGAAAGAGCAGCATGACGATCGGCTCGGCCAGCGCAGCGACCAACGCCGTGGCTGGCAACGCCACGAACAGCGCCAGACGCATGCCGAAGGCGAAGGTCTTGCCGAGCTCCACTCGATCGTCGCGTGCGGCCAGGCGCGACAAGCTGGGCAGCGCAGCAGTGGACAGTGCCATCACGAAGATGCCTTGAGGAAAGTCGCACAGGCGCAGCGCCCAGCTGAAGTAGCTCTGCGCGCCGGTGCCCAGCTCGGACAGGAAGCGCCGCGCGAGCACGGTGTCGATGTAATAGACGCCCATGCCGAACAGCATCGGCGTCATCCGGCCGAGCACCGTGCGCACGCCAGGGTGCGAGAATGCCAGTGACGGCGCCTGAAAGAAGCCGATCCGGCGCAGGCTGGGCCACTGCGCGATGACCTGGAGGACACCGCCGACGAGCACCGCCGCAGCCAGCGCGAGGCCCGTGTCGTAGCCGCGGGCACCGAGCCAGCCGGGCAGGAGCAGCGAGAACAGAATGAACGAGACGTTGAGCAACGCCGGCGCGAACGAGGTGGCGACGAAGCGGTGGTAGGTGTTGAGCGCCGCCACGCCGAGGGCGGCCGTGCCCATGAAGAAGATGTAGGGGAAGACCCAGCGCGTGAGCTCGACCGTGCGCTCGAATTGACCTGGCTGATCGCGGAAGCCGCCGGCGAAGAGCTCGACCAGCACAGGGGCGAAGACCACGCCCAGCGCCGAAACGACGACCAGGACACACAGCGACAGACCGCGCATCGCACGGAAGAAGCGTCGCGCGCCGTCGTCGCCCTCGCGTTCGCGCACCTCGGCCAGCACCGGCAGCACGGCATTCTGCACCGCGCCCTCGGCCAGCAGCTGGCGCAAGACGTTGGGGATGGTGAAGGCCACGAAGAAGGCATCGGTGACGGCGCGGGAGAACATCGCGGCGATCACCTGGTCTCGCACCAAGCCGAGCACGCGGCTCAGCAGCGTGCCTGCAGCGACCACGCCAGCGCGGCCGGCGATGCGCCCGCGCTCGACGTCTCCGTCGCTCTTCGGGTCGCCATTCGCCGTCACGCTCGCCCTCTTACACCAGCCGGTTCAGTCGAAGCCAGCGTGGGCGCGCATGGCTTGGTCCACCAGGTCCAGCGCCAGCTCGCTGTCGGCTGCCTCGAGCGCCAGCGGGACACCCGCCGCGGCCCGCGCCAGGCGCGCTCGCTGGTCGGCGGACAGTCGGGTGCGGGCGCCGCCGCATGCGCGGCACAAAAGCCCACCGTGAGCGGCGTCGACCATGGCCGGCTGGGTCTCGGGACACGGTTTGCCGCAGCGCACGCAGCGCTCGAAATCGATGCCCCAGCCGAACGCACCGAGCAACGCGAGCCCGGCGGCGGCGAGCTCCGTCCCCGCGCTGGCGAGCTTCTCGCCGGTCAGCAGGTCCAGCAGGTTTTCCATGACTTGCCACACTTCCGGCTCGGCCGTGCGCGGCGGCGCGGCGCGGCGTACCCACGACAGCGCGCGCCCTGCCGCTTGCATACGCTCCAGGTTGGTCGTGAGCCTCGCACGCGGCACGGCGATGCGCGTCTCGCGCAGCACGAACAGATCGCCGTGACGTGGTTCGTCGCAGCGCACGTCCAGCGTGTGCATCGGCTCGAGCGCGCCGCCGAAGCGCTTGCTGCTGCGCCGCGCACCACGCGCCAGTGCCGACACGCGTCCGAGTTTCTCCGTGAAGAGCGCCACCACCAGATCCGACTCGCCGTAGTCGACGCGACGGAGCAACAGCGCTCGCGTCTCGTGCGAGCCCAGCGCGCTGCGGCTGCGCGAGCTCGTCACACCGCGTAGTGCGTGTTCGTGGGCGCGTTGCTCGACAGCTCTTGCGGCATGTCGTCACCGCGCGGCTTGAGAACGATGCTGAGCGCGAGCGTGAACAGGATGAGCAGCAGCACGAAGGCGATGGCGACGCCGAAACGGCGGCCGCGAGCCGGCTTGGCCGGGCTCGAGAGCGGTAGCGGCGTGACCCAGGCCACACGCCGGCTGGCCGTGTAGCGTGCGAGAATTTCCTCTGGATCCAGCTCGACCGCGCGCGCGTAGGACTTCAAGAAGCCGCGCACGAAGACCTCACCCGGCAGCTCGTCGAAGCGATCAGCCTCGATGCGCTCGACGCTCGACACCGGTACGCGCGTGGCGCGCGACACTTCCTCGAGGCTCATGCCCTTGCGCTCGCGCAGGGTCCTGAGGTGTTGGCCGACGGTGTCCATTCGGGAAGGGCCCAAAGCCTACTTGAGTTTCCCGAGCATGGAGCCGCATTCTTTGCCGGTCGTCGTCTTCTTCGACAGCTCGACGCAGCGTCCAAGATCCGCTCGCGCTGCATCGAGGTCGCCGGCTTGCACCTGGATGCGAGCTCGGCCGGCGAGGGCATCTTGCAGGGCGTTACAGCCCGGCGCCTGGGTTTCCAGTGCCTGCGTAAACGCGTCCCGGGCAGGCACGAGCTCCTTCTTGCGCTCGTACGCCAGTCCCAGACGGAGATGTCCGACGCAGAACATCGGCTGAGCGGCGATGCTCCGCTTCAGAGCGTCCACAGCCGCATCCAGCTGCCCGAGCTCTAGGTAGGCCCAACCCAGGTTTCCCCAGGCATACTCCGGGGTCGGGTAGAGGATGTCTTCGGTCCGCGGCTTGAGCACCTTGACGGCTTCAGCCCCCTTGCGCTGATGGATCAGCACCACGCCCAGGGTATTTCTCGCCTCGCGGAAGTCCGGCTTGAGCTCCAGCGCGCGCCGCGCGTGACGCTCGGCCTCGGGCAGGCGGCAGTCGCTCGGACCGCGGCTGCAGAAGTCGAGGTAGATCAGGGCGGTGAGGTGAGCGGCCTCCGCGTTCTCATCGTCGAGATCGACGGCCTTGAGGGCGTGGTCCAGCGCTTCGCGCGGTTGCTGGCGCCGCAGCCAGAGGTCCCGGGCGATGTCGTATTCCGCTTCGGCCTGCCGCTCGGGCTCCTGAGCGCCGGGTGCGCTCGAGCCTGCGCAAGCGGCCAGCATCGCGAAGGTCAGGGTCCAGGCGGGCAGCCGAATCGTCATGTGCTTCGCGCCTAACCCCGCGGCCGCTCGCGCTCGCTGCCGCGCAGTTGCTCCTTCACACCGAGCAGCGAGTAGAGCTCCCGCAGCTGATCGAGGTCGGCGAGCTCCACCTTCTCTTCGTGAATTCGCACGTAACCAGACTCGCGCAGCTGCATGACGATGCGCTTCACCGTTTCGACGTCGAGCCCCACGTGGGCCGACAGCTCGAGCGGCGAGACCCGCAGCACGATCTGGCCATTCGGCCGTTCCTCGGTCTCGGCTTGCTGCTGGGCGAGCTTCATCAGCGCGATCACCACCTTGGAGTGCTGGTCGCGGACCATCAGGATTTCGATCTGATCTTCGGCATCGCGCAAGCGACGGATCAGCTGCTCCAACATCCTGGCGCCCACCTCAGGGTTGCTGCTCAGGACCTGGCGAAACGTCGCGCGGTCGAGCGCCAGGGCCACGCTGTCCTCGAGGGCCACCGCCGTGGCGTGCTGCAGCGAACCCGATAGCAGCGCGAGCTCGCCGAACAGGTCTCCCGGCCGAGCGACGCGCAGGCTTCGCTCCATCGACCCGACCTTCTTGAGCAGCCGGACGCGTCCAGACTGCAAGAGGAAGGCGTGCTCGGCGGTCTCTCCATCGCGAAAGATCACCGTCCCGGCCGCAAAGTGCCGACCGAATCGCGCTAGCAGGCGCTGTTGCGCATCGGCGCTCTCGTCGCCCGGTGAGGCCATTTCCCTAAACGCTCGTAGCCCAACCAGAGCCGGCTCGGGAAGGGAGATCGGCAGCCCCCACGCCGTGGGCGGTCAGGAGAGGGGGGACGGAGGCAGGTTCGGCAGGGTCGCGCCGGCTCCCCGCACGTAGATGGGGTCCGGTGGATGGGCGGCGGGGTCCAGCTGAGCCCCCACCACGCCCACCCAGCGAGCCCGGGGCAGGTCGAACTCCCGACCCTCGAGCCGATCGGCGTCGGGGGCGACGACGGAAGCGAAGCCGCCGACGAAGAGAAGCTCGCCTGCGAGCTCGCGAAAGCGGGCGCCGGCTTCGGCGATGGGG
>DATLIL010000484.1:0-5312 GCA_035539475.1 Polyangiaceae bacterium | reverse complement strand
AGCTCGCCCCGACTGCGCTGCCATGGGCGGCGGCGTACCCATCGTCGGCGACGACGAATCCGGCGACGGCGTCACGCCCGCTGCGAGGTCGTCGACCATCGCTCGCAGCTCCTTGACGTCCGAGCTGCGCTCGAAGCGCGCGACCTTGTCGGCCCGAGTCGTCAGGCTTTCACCAGCAACGCTCTGAAGCCAGGTGGACACGCTGGCCAGGGAAGCGCTGCTACAACACTCTTCGAGGGCGAGCGCCATCTCGCGAGCAGTCTCGTAGCGTTTCTCTGGATCGCGCGCGAGCCCCTTCATCACGACCGCGTCGAAGCTCGGCGGGACGTTGCGGTCGACCTGGCTCGGCGGGCGGACCTGACCGGCGATGACCTGCGCCACCACGGTGCTCTGATTGTCGCCGTGGAACAGCCGCTGTCCCGTCAGCACTTCCCACAGCACGACGCTGGCGCTGTAAATGTCTGCCTGGCGCGTCACGGCTCCCGACTGCACCTGCTCGGGCGCGATGTAGCCGAGCTTGCCCTTGATCTTGCGGTTCTCCGAGGTGTGCACGCGGCCGGCAGCTCGAGCAATGCCGAAATCCAGCACGCGCGACAGGCCGTCGGCGCCGACCATGACGTTTTGCGGCGAGACGTCGCGGTGCACGAGGTCGAGGCTCTGACCGTGCTCGTCCTTGGTTTCGTGGGCTGCGTGCAGGCCGTGCAGAGCTCCCGCCATGATCGAGACCACGATCGGATGAGGGATGCGCTCCCCCGCCACGCGCATCACCCGATTCAGACGGGCCAGGGACTCGCCCTGGATGTACTCCATGACCAGAAAGAGCTCGCCGTCGGCAGCCACGACGTCCAGAGTCTGGACGACGTTCGGGTGCATGATCCGTGCGGCAAGCCGGGCTTCGTCCACGAACATGGACACGAATTCGGCATTGCGCGCGTACTGCGGATGCAGGCGTTTGATCGCGACTGTCTTGGCAAATCCGATCGCGCCGCGGAGCCTGCCCACATGGACCGTCGCCATGCCGCCGGTCGCAATTTCCTCGTAAAGTGCGTAGCGGCCCACCACGCGTACGGGAGCGATCTCGAACTCCGCCATGAGGGCTTTCACGAGTTTACCTGCGACGCCGTGGATGAGCGATGCTGCGTCGCGAGTCGCACCTTGTGCTCAAATGTATGCTGCTCCCACGCCACGGAATCGCGCACTCTTAGGCGTGACTCGAGCGCAGTGCTGAGCGCTCGACCGGTCCGTCGCGCTTCGCTAAGCGAAGCCGGCCTGCGGGCACACTGATCTTTTCAAGAGTCGCTGCTCAGCCGATGCCGAAGCGTTCGCGGTGCTGGCCCACGAACTCGACGTAGGCCTCCGGCTCGAGCCGCGCTTCGATCTCGCCGGCTTCGACGGCGGCTTCGAGGGCGCGCTTGATGTCGCCGATCAAACGCGAAGGCGGAAGCTTGAAGGCGGTCATCAGCTCGTTGCCGATGCCTGTCGGTAGCAGAGGCTCTTCGGCGTCGAGGTCGGCGAGGTGGCCAATGCGGCCGCCGAGCTCGTCGATCAGCGAGATGCCTCGGCGCTTCTTCTCCGGGCGCTTGGTGGTGATGTCGGCGCGCGAGAGGCAGAGCAAGTCTTCGAGGTGCTCACCCATCTCGCGCGCGAAGCGACGCACGGCGCTGTCCGTCCACTTGCCGTCGTACTGGCTGGCGCGCAGGTGGTGCAGCACGAGGAAGCGCACGGAGCCGAACAGGCTGGTGTCGCCCGTGAAGAGCTTCTCGCGGCGCTCCATCTTGTCGAACATGCGCGCGCCGACCTCGGCGTGGCCGAAGAAGTGGACCTCGCCGTCGGGCGAGATGCTGCGCGTCTTGACCTTGCCGATGTCGTGGAACAGCGCGGCGTAGCGGACCTCGATGCGCGGGACGCTCTGAGCGACGACCTGTTTGGTGTGCTTCCAGACGTCCTTGTGACGCCATTCGCCGTCGCCGAAGCCGACCATGGCCTTCACCTCCGGCAGCAGGCTGTCGAGAACACCCGTCGTGAGCAGGGCGTCGAGCCCCTGGTCGGGGTGCTCGCCCATCATCACCCGGTCGAGCTCCCGGCGGATGTCCTCCGGACCGAGCTCGCACAGGTCGGCGGGGTGAACGAGAACGACGGGCCGATCCGCGCTGGCGCGTTCGGCGCACGAAACGGCTCGCTCGAGCGCGTCGATCGCTCGCTGCTTGTCGCCGGTTTGACCTGGAACTGCTCGGGGCATGGTGCGGGGGCCCGGTCTTGTAGACTGTGGGCATGCAGAGGCAAGGGGAAAGGGGGCTGGTCACTTACAGTGACGCTGAAAGGGGGCGCCGAAAACGGGCCCCAAACCCCACCCCGCGATACGCTACCGGGGACAGCCTTCATGGCAGCGGTTGCGAGCTCGTCTGACTCGCGGCGCTGGGATCTCGGCCGAACCCTGGCTCGGATCCTCTGCGTCGTGCTCGGCGCGATCGGTCTCTTGCCGATCGCGGCGGTGCTCTTTGTCAGCTCGCCCCTGACCCAGCGCTGGGCCGAGGAGGAAACCCGGAAGCTGCTCGAGCGCGAGCTCGGTATCAGCGCCAAGTACAAGGTCGGGGTGCGCCTCTTGCCGCTCCGGCTCGAGGTGACCGATCTGGAGGTGCCCGCCTCGGACGGTGGCGGGCCGGCGCTGAAGGTGGAGAGCGTCTCGGCCAGCCCGCGCGTCTTCTCGTTGCTCGCTGGCGCCCTCGATCTCGGTGACATCCAGCTCACCAAGCCGAAAGCTCGTCTGGTGCTCCAGGGCGGCAAGCTGACCAACGTCCGCTACCGCTTGCCGGAGACCAAGAAGAGCTCGTCGCCGAGCGACACGCCGTTCTTCACGCTGAGCGTCAGCGAGGGACGCTTCGACGTCGACGTCGACGGCACGCGGATCGAGACCGGCCCGGTCGATCTCGACGTCTTCGCCGAGCAGAAGGACGTGTTCGAAGTCGCGCTGCACGCCAGCAAGAGCTACCTGCGGCGCGCGCGCACGGAGCAGACTATCGGTCTACCCACCACCGGCGGCACGGTGGGCGACGACGACGTGATCTGCCGCGTGGAAGCGCGGCTGCGCGCGGAGAAGGACCAGGTGCTCGTGCGCCGCTTCTCCGTGCTCGGCGTGCTCGACGCCGATCCGGCGCCGGGTGCTGGTCCGGGCTGCGACAACGTCGAAGAGAACGAGCGGCACGTGGCGCTGCGCCTGTCGCAGGTCCGGATCGTGCCGCGCAAGGAGGCGGCCCCGCTGCTCTCCGGGCACGTGGTGGTGCGCTCGCCGATAGGTCTGACCAACCGCTTCGTCAGGACGCATCCGCTGAACGGGTGGGCGGCGCTCTCCGCCGACGTCAAGTTCGACGGCAGCGAACGCCTGCCCGAGCTGACCGGCAAGCTGACGGGCGCTGGCATCGAGTTCTGGGACTACAAGCTGGCCAAGCTGCTCGACGTGGATCTGCGCCTCGAGGACGAGGTGATCAACGTCCCGCACTACTACATGAAGTTCGCCGACGGGGACGTGCACCTGAAGAACGGTCGCATCGATCCTTTCGCGCCCGGCGGCCGCCTCGACGTGGAATCGGTCGAGGGCAAGGGCATGCAGTTCTCCGCGTTGATGCGCGACCTCGGCGTCACGCCGAACACCATCATCTGGTGGGATCTGAACAAGACCAACGTCAAGAAGATCGGCGGCAGCTTCTCGCCGCTCAAGATCGACGCCGAGATCGTGGCCGATACGCGCGACTTCGAGGTCTTCGATCGCGCCTATCACGACAAGAACCGCAAGCACATGATCGGCGTGAAACACGCCATCGTGCGCGGCAAGCTCGGCGTGCGCCCGAATTCGTTCGACATCTACGACACGCGCACCGACTTCGGCTCGAGCAACATGTACGTCGAGCTGGTCTCGATCGGCTTCGACAACACCGTCAAGCTGGTCGTCCCGCCGCAGCGCTCCAAGCTGAACCTGGCCGACGTGAGCCCGCTGGTCGACATTCCGATGGCGGGCCAGGCCGAGCTCGACGTGAACATGTCGGGGCCTGGCGCCGATCCGCTGCTGACCGGCAACCTGAAGGTCCAGGGTTTCGAGTTCGGCGGCTTCCCGCTTGGCGACGTGAAGACCGCCAAGGTGCGCTTCAAGCCGCTCTGGCTCGAGCTCTCGGATGTGGAGGCGCAGAAGGGCAAGAGCCCCTATCGCGTGCCGAGCGCGAAGCTCGACTTCGATGCGGGCGCCACCGTGCTGGTCGACGCCCAGATGACGTCGCAGGCCTTCGACATCCGCGACTTCTTCGCGATGTGGCACTTCGACAAGGACCCGCGCTGGGACGACGTCAAGGGCGAGCTCGCGGTCAATTCGCGCATTCACTACGTGCTCGGCGGCAAGCGCGACGTGTGTGGCGGCGGCCTGCTCGAGACCAGCGGTAAGATCAGCCTGCACAGCGCCGAGATCTTCGAAGAGCGCTACGACGGCGGTGAGGCCGAGTACGACTTTCGCTGGTTCGACCGCGACGCCACCTATCACGGCATGGAGCTCTCGCTGCCAGCGCTCACCCTGCGCAAGGGCACCGGCCTGATGATCGGCTCGGTCGAGATCGCCAAGGGCGCCAAGATCAGCGGCCGACTCGTGGCCAGCAGCGTGCCGATCGCCAAGCTCGACGCCGTGCCGGCCATGCTGCGCAGCGCGGACGGCCGCGTCTCGGCCGAAGCCGAGATCGGCGGCACGCTCGACATGATGCAAATTGCTGCCAAGGCGCGCATGTCCCCCGTGCACGTCGGCCGCTCGACGCTGCCGAGCTCGGAGCTCGACATCAGGCTCGTGCCGCTGGCCGTGAATCGACCCGTCACCCGCGTGACGAGCTGCGGCGGGCCGGTCACGCCGCCGTACGATCGCAGCGAGTTCGATGCCGATCGTGCGTCGGGACACTTCCTGATCAGCGGCAAGATGTTCGGCGGCCAGATCGAGCTCAAGGACGTGAGCGTCACCCGTCAGCGCAAGAAGGTCGTGAAGGGCAACGTGCTCTTGTCGAACTTCGACGTGGGCGCGGCCGGCGAGCTCTCCAGCGCGATCGCGCTCAGCGAATCTCGCCTCGACGGCGCCGTCAGCGGCCGCGTGGAATTCGGCGAGTACTTCATCGACGATCCGGTGAGCTCGACGGTCAGCATCAAGCTCGACAAGCTCGAGGCTTCGCGCTCCGGCTTCGCCGTCGAGCTCTTGCCCTCGGCGCAACCGATCACGATGGAGGATCGGCGCCTGAACGTCAGCGGGCTCGGCCTCGGCGTGGTCACGCCGCGCGGCCATCGGGTGAACG
>DATLIL010000483.1:0-3802 GCA_035539475.1 Polyangiaceae bacterium | reverse complement strand
AACAAGGACGGCATCATGGATATCTGCGTGAGCAGCAAGCTCGGTCTCTTCGTCTTCCTCGGCAATTGAGCCCTGAGGGTCGTCCTCAGCGCATGCGCAGCCGACGTATTTCGAATGTGATCGGGTTCGATGATGCGCCGTTCGAGCGCGGTGAACGCGGCAAGGTGGCGCTCGTGGGGACGGTCTGTTCGGGCACGCGCCTCGACATTGTCGTGCGCGGGCACGTCGAGCAAGACGGGAGCGACGCCACCGCGGTGATGGCGGAGCTCGTGAAGGAGAAGAAGCTCGTTCACGTGCGCGGGGTGCTGATGCAGGGCATCACGATGGCGGGGTTCAACATCGTCGATATCAACGCCCTGGCAGACGAGCTCGGCGTGCCGGTGATGGTCGTGATGCGCCGGCGGCCGAGGATGCAGAAATTCTTCGAGGCGCTCGACAAGGTGAAGGGCGCGCGCGAGAAGCGCAGCGTGATCGAACGGGCGGGGCCGATCGAGCCCTGTGGTGGCTTGTGGGTGCACCGCGCCGGCCTGTCGCTCGAGGAAGGTCGCGAGCTCATCGAGCGCACCACGCTCCATGGCGCCATCCCCGAGCCGCTGCGCCTGGCGCACATCATCGCGGGAGGCACGACGCGCGGAGTGAGCCGTGGTCGCGCCTGAGCGTCCACTCGGGCGCAAGGCCTACTTCAAGATCGCGCACCTGCCCGGCTCTCGCACCGGCTCGTCCGACCGCACGGCGCCGCTCGAGCTCGCCGAGCGCTGTCTGGTCGCGCCGCGCCCTGGCGAGGAGGTGCTGGTGCAGGAGAAGCTCGACGGTTCCTGCGTCGCGGTCGCGCGCCTGGGCGACGCCGTGCTGGCGCTGGGCCGCGAAGGCACGCTCGCAGCGCACTCCGGGAACCCCGGGCGCCAGATGTTCGCGGCCTGGGTCGAGCAGCGCGCCGGCGTGTTTCGCGAGCTGCTCGACGACGGCGAGTGGCTCGTCGGTGAATGGCTCGCCCTGGCGCACTCGACCCGTTACGAGCTCCGCCACGAACCGTTCGTGGTCTTCGACGCCTTTCACGATGGCCGGCAGTGGACGTTCGACGAGCTCGACGGGCGGCTGCAGGGCGCGCCGCCCCGATGCAAGAGCGCCGGGCGCGTCGTCGGCATGGCCAAATACGTGCGCGGTGACAAAGTCGACGGCGCGCTCCTGCCAGAGAATTCGGGGCGCGATGCGGTCTGGAACTGGAAGCCAAAGCCATGAAGTCGGTCACCTTCATCACGACCAACGGCTGGCGGCACGAAGAGGCCAAGCGCCTCCTGTCGGGGTTGCACGTCCACCGCTCGCGCATCGCGCTCGCCAAGGGCGAGGCCGAAACGCTCGAAGAGAGCGCGCGAGCGCGCGTGCTCGACGGCTTCGCGCAGCTGCAGTCCCCGTGCTTCGTCGAAAACACGGCCATGGTCCTCGAGTCGAGCGCGGCCTTCGCCGGTGGGCAGGTCAAGCGGCTGCTGAAGGAGCTCGGCCCGGACCTTTTCTGCCAACGTTTCGGCGGCCTACCTGGCGTGACGCGCGTGGTCGTTGCCTACACGGAAGACGGCCAGCGCGTGCAGCTCTTCGCGGGCCAGAGCTCCGGCACCGTCGCCAAGCAGCCGCGCGGCGAGCGGGGCTACGGCTGGGACAACGTGTGGGTTCCCGACGGCTTCGAGCGCACGCTCTCCGAGCTCAGCAGCTCGAAGTACGTCGTGAACATGCGCCTCCTGCCCTTTCTCGAGCTCGCCGCCGAGCTCCGCGGCACGGGCTTCGACGGCGTGTTCGAGTCTCACGTCACCGTCGCCGCCTGCGACGAAGCCGCGTTCGCCAGAACCTGCGACGACCTCGGCGTGAAGGCCCTCTTCATCTCGCTGCCCCGCGGTCAGACCCCGCGGCAACCGATGACAGGTGCCCATCACCACGGCTCCCTGCACGGGGTCCTGCTCGTCGTGCATCAGCTCGCCCGCGATCTCGCCCAGGCCGGCTTCGAGGTCATCCGCACCAAGGTGGAGGCAGTCGGACCGCACCGCGCCCTCCCGCTCTCGGACGAGGCGGCCGCCCTCACGCCACCCACGAACTACTTCGAGCACCACGCCAAGATCGTGCTGCCCAGCGCCGACAGCGAGCCCGAGGTCGCCCAGGCCTTTGCCGAGCTCGGCGCCTACCTCTCGCGCGGCACACCGCGTCCCGACGGCGTCGAGCTCCGCTTCGTCACGCTGCGTTCGTGGGGCCTCGGCATATCTTCCGCCGACGCTCGCTTCGATCAGGTGCTCGCGCTCGCCGCCCGACTCGGCTTGCCCCTGCGCAATCGCACGCGCGAGTACACCGTCTACGATTCAGCGCTCGACGTCGACGCAGGCTGGATGGCGTGACCCTCATCCGCTCATGGCTCGAGCTCATGCCACGCACCGAATTCGGCGCCGACGCCGTGCTGCGCGGCAGCCAGCTCACCGCGCGCTGGGTCCCCGGTCGCATCGCCGCCGATCTCGATTTCGTGCTCCTCGGCGACTGGACCCTCGACCGTGCCACCCGCGTCGTGAACGCGCTTCTCGGTTCGGGGGAGCTGCCCGCCGAAGGCACCGTCGACGATCTGCACCTCAAGGCGTGGGGGATCTGGCTCGAAACACCGTGGCCCGGCCTCCGGCTCGAGCTCTCACGCGACCAGGAAAAGCTCCAGATCGACTTCGGCTGGAACGAGGTGCTCGGCGTCGCTCCCCAACCCTTCGAGCTCGAAGGCTTCACGCTGCCCGCCGTCGCCCCCGAGGTGATGTTCGCGTGGAAGGTTCACTCGCTGGTGGAGCTCGGTCCCCGCGGTCGCTGGCACCCGAAAACCCTGATCGACCTGGTCCTCATCGCCCGCCACTGCGCGCTCGATCCCGCGGCAACGAAACGCTGCATCGAGAGCGCCTTCGCCAGCCGCAAGATGACCATCAGTGCGCTCGACGCCTTCTTCACGGCGGAGGACTGGGGCTCGGGCAAGAGCAGCCGTCACAAGTGGAAGAAGTACGTGGCAACGGCGCCCTGGGTCACCTTCTCACGTACCGACGCCATCAACGAAGCGCGCAAGATCGTAGCGGCGTTCCTGCGCTAGGGGCAGCGCACGGCGTGAAAGGCGCCGTTGAACTCGGGTGGGGGAGGCTCGATCTGGCTGCTGACGTAGCCCGAGAGGCGGCCGGTGATGCAATCATCGTTCACGGTGTAGATCTCGAGCGTCCCCGCGGGGCCCGGGGCGCCCGGGACGGTGCCGCCTCCGCTGGCGCTCACCGAACACTCCGAGCTGCAACCCGTGCCGCTCTCGCCCTGCGCGATGCTTTCGCTGAACACGCTGGTGACCTCCGATAGATCGTAGACACCGGGTTCGAGCTCGACGGGCAGCTCGAAGCCGATGGCCCAGGCGCTCTCGCACGCCTGGCGCGCGTAGTCCTCGATGGCCTTACCCTCCGAGGCGCCGCAGCCGATCACCTGATTCGAAAACACCAGCCGGTGCGCTCCCTCCCCCAGGTCCACGGCCCACCCGGTTTGAAGGTCGGGAATGAGGCCCACGTCGTCCGGGACTCCGGGGCACAGGGCGGCGGACCCTTCGGGGATCGCGTTGCCCGGGGGCAGATCGCCGTGTTCGATCGTTTCGCCGTACGAGGGCCGACCGATCAGCGCGGGCAGCAGGGCAACCACGGAGACCAAGAGGATGTGTTTTGCTTTCATCGCGTTTCTCCGATCTCTTCACCCGCGACGGGCGCCCTAGTTTCCCGTCGAAGGCTGCGAGCAGCGTTCACTCAAGTGCCCGGCCACGAAGGAG
>DATLIL010000482.1:0-5605 GCA_035539475.1 Polyangiaceae bacterium | reverse complement strand
CCCTTCCAGCTCATCACCTGGCTGTAGGAGTAGCTGCGGCCGTCGAACGCGCCCGGGAAGCTGCCGAGTCCCACCTGCATCGAGGGCAGCGCCGTCGGGAAGTTGGCGTTCTGCACCACGACCTGATCGGCGGAGACGCCGTTGATCACCGCCGAGTTCAGCGACATGCCCGCGGCGGTCGCCAGCTGATCGGTGTCGACGCACGTCATCATCGCGCCGGGGCAGCGCGAGTGGCTCGGTTCCACGCCGAAATCCGGATTCGTGCCCTGCCCCTGCTTCCAGGTGTAGTTGCCGACGCGACTGAGCACGAGCAGCTTGCTCTTTACCGGGGCCAGCGGCTCGTGCACCGAACCCAGAATGAATTGACCGCCGGAGACGGACGAGCCGAACGCCGGTGCGTTCTCCCACCACTGCGCCGCGGCGCCGTTGGGGAAGAACATCGGCACCCAGCGCTTGGGCACGCTCGCCGCCTGCGCGCGGGCGCCGCGGGGAGCCAGGCTCTCCAGCCACGGCAGCGCCAGGCAAACGCCTGTGCCGCGTAGCACGTTCCGACGAGAAAACAGCCTCTTCATTGCTCGTTGCTCCAATCAGAGGGCGCTTTGCGGAAGCTTGCGGAAGCGGAAGGTGTCGCTCAGGACCAACCGCTTGACGAGGTCACGAATGGTTCCCGACTTCCAGTCGGTGCCGAGCTGTTCGACGTAGGGCGCGTCTTCCGGCCGCGGCGTACGGCGCAGCGAAAAGCCGAGCGCCTTCTCACCCGGACACGCCGCGAAGCGCTCGTCGGCGTTGAGGATGGCGATGAGCTCGTCCACGCCGTTGAAGGGCTGGCCCAGGAACTCACCAGTGGTGTCGATCGGATCGCCGTTCTCGTACGCCGTGCGGTAACGCCCGATGGCGTCGAACGTCTCGATGCCGAGGCCGATCGGATCGAGCACCGCATGGCAGCCCGCGCAGTCCGGCGAAGCGCGATGCGCCTCGAGCTTGGCGCGGATGTTGGTGGAATCGACCGTGCCACCGCCAGCCTCCACCAGGTCCGGGATCATGACGTTGGGCGGCGGCGCGACGGGCGCACACATCACCGACTCGAGCACGACCTTGCCGCGGAAGGTGGGCGCCGTGCGCGTCGGCATGGACTCGGCGGTCAGGAACGCCGGCAGCCCGAGGAAACCCTTGCGCAGCCCCACGGGATCACCGGCGTAGATCTCGGTCATCCCCGGCGTCGAGGTGTCGAGCGGCGCCGTCAGGAACTCCGCCCACGACCTGCCGCCGAAGACGAAGGTCGAGAAGAAGTTGTGCGCGTCGGTGAACATCGCCGCGCGCATCTCCTCCGTCCACGTCGGGTACGTCGTGGCGTCGACGGAGTGACCGCCGAGCTTGGTGACGTTGAGCCACTGATTGAAGAAGGTGTCGATGAAGCGCTGCCCCTTGGGATCGTCCAGCAAACGATCCACCTGCGCAGTGAGCACGGCCTCGTCGGCGAGCGTGGCGTTCAGATCCAGCAACGCCAGGTCGGGCATGGAGCTCCACAGCGTGTAGGAAAGTCGCGTGGCGAGCTCGTAACCGGTCAGGGCGCGCTTGGCCGCGGCTGCCGCCTGAATATCGGGATCGACCTCGATCCAGTACAGGAACGGCGCCGACGTCAGCATGATGCGCAGGACGTGCCCCATCGCGCCGTCGTGATCTTTACCCAGGGTGGTGAGCGCGTTGTCGTAGCGACCCACGAGCGCCGTCACCTCCGCCGCCTCGAGCGGGCGCCGGTACGCGAGCCTGCCGAAAGTCTCGATGATGGTCTGCGCGCAGGCCGCGTCACCGGTCGTGACCGCGGGCTGGCAGGTGAGCACCTTGGCCTTGAGCGCGGCGTTGGCGAAGAGGTCGTCGACCAGCGCCTTGGCCGCGTCGAAGTAGGCCGTGGCGTTGGTGGCGTTGAAGCTCGTCAGGGCGCCGGCGTTCGTGTCGAAGCCGGTAACGGTCTGCGCCTGGAAGAAGTCTGCCGGGCGGAGCGCGGTGCCGAGCAGATCGCCGACCGTGTTGTTGTATTCCGTATTGCTCAAACGGTGCGCCGGGATGTGGCCCGGGTCGAGCGTCGCGGGGTCGTAGCCGACCGGCGGGTTTTCGGTGACCGGACCGCCGCCGCCGCTGCCTCCCGTCGCAGGGTTCGGGCCGCCGCTGGGTCCGCCGCCCTTGGCGCCGCCGCCGGCCTCGCCGGTGCAGGCCAGCGAAAGCGCGCCCAACGCGATGAATCCCGCACAGTGCTCGAGTGCGCCAAAAGCTGGACGGCGGTGAAGTCTCATCATGGCCCCGGCGAGTCCTTCCTTCAGCCCGATGCCGTGTCCGCTTCCCGTGGAAGTGTTGAAAACAGATCGGAATCCGAGAGGCTGCCGTCAGCGGTGGAAAGCTCGAAGCCAGGCGGATTCTAAGGACGCACCATTGCCACGAAGAACAGGGCCAGCGTGGTCTCGCTGGTGCCGACCATCCAGGCAGTCCAGGAGAGGAGCTCGATCTCGCGACGCCGCCCGCGGAGAAACGCGACGACCACGGCCACGGTCGCAAGCAACTGGATCACCGCGAACACGCCATAGAGAAGGGTGACGCTCTCGAAGAGTCGCGTGAGCAGCTCCAGTCTGACTTCTTCTTCGGTGCCTAGCGGTTGCCCCATGCACCCCGTATGGGGTCGCTCCCAATCGGGAACTGGTACCAGAAACGGCGCCACCAGGACCTCCATCGTCGTGGGAGAGATCAGGGCCAGCGGAAAGCTCTGCAGCGCGACCAGCGGCATCAGCACCGCAAGCCAGCCCGCGAGACGGGATATCCGGCCTGAGCGTCGAACGGCAGCGCTGCCCACGAGCTCGCAGACACCCGATTTCGCCGATTGTTTCGCGTCGCCGGGTCTCGCGCGGGGACCCACGGGGCAGCATGATTCAAGCCGAATCGTTACAGCGCGCGGAAACGCTTTGACAACCAAGTATGTGTCGCTAGTCATGGACGAATGCGACTTTCGGTGGTCGGCGCAGATTTGACTACAGAGTGCGACTGGGAGCGTTGCACCACGCTGCGCGACAACGTTCAGCATCACCTCGAAGCCGGGCTCCCGAGCGGGCGCTTTCCGGCCATCCACACCCTCGCTGATCGCTGCTGGGCGACCGCTGATGTGACCTTCAAGGCAGCGCAGCTGCGCGACGAGCTCGCTGAAGCCTGGCCGGTACTGCGCGACCTCGGTATCGAGCGCCTGGCGATTGGCATCCGCTCACGCGCGGCGCTGACCCGCGCCAAGGCCGCGCCCAAGGTCCGCGGCACCGTGCTGCTGCGACTGACGGGCTGGAAGTCACCGCTGGCACTCGGCGACGCCAGGACGCTCGGAGACCTGTTCACGGGTCTCGTGATCCCGCTCATCACCTTCTGCCAGCGAGCAGGCGATTCGGCCATGATCCAGGTTGGACCGCTCTACGACCACCTGCTGACGCACCGCCGTCACGGCTGAGTCGTCACGGGTACGAACGTTCCGACTTCCACGATCCGCCTGCCCACGCGCAGCGCCGTCTTGAGCGACGCGGCGTTCTTTGCGGAGATGGTACCGAACACCGCAACCTCGCGCCGGGCGTCGAGCCGACGCAGGAAAGCCTGTTGCATGGCTGGCGCCAGACCCTGGCCGCGGAAGCTCGGGTAGAGCACCTCCTCGACCATGTGCCAGCCTCGCCACCACCGATACGTATCCGGCCGCGCAGCGATGTAACCGGCAGGCGCATCGTCGACGAGAACGCGGAAGAAGGCAGCACAAGCCGCGCATTCGGCGAGCGACTCGCGGGACTCCGGCGACGCCGAGTCGGCGCTGTACGTCGATAGGTAGTCGCCGTAGCTCGACAGCGAGGGGTCCGGCTGCAGTCGAATGCGGCCTACGTTGGGCAACGGTGGCGCGGCGAGCAGTGACTCGAGGGACGCCGCCACGACGACGATGTCGTCCTCGCTCTCGCAGCCGAGCTTCTCGCCCTCGGCGTGCCAGAAGCGAATCGCCCTGGGCCGGAATTGCCGGAACGGCGCGAGCAGAGCCGGCAGCGACTCCGGAACTGATAGCGGCGCCGACTGCAGCGAGATGTCGACGAACGGAAAGTCGAGCGAACGACCGCGAAAGTGGATGCCCGCGACTGCGACCGTCGCCCCATCGAGCTCGACGCGCTTCGGTGCGTACTCCTCGGGATCGACGCCGGGAAGCGGACAAGCCGCGGCGTATCTCTGCGAGGCTTCGACGTCGGTGGTGCGTCGTGCCAGGCGCTCGAGAAACGCCGCGGCGTCGTAGGTCGCCGAGTCGACTCCCCGATGCTGGCTCAGGAAGTAGCGCTCGAACGACAAACGCTCACTCCGGATCGTGACAGCAGGCCTCGATGTTGTGCCCGTCGGGGTCGAGCACGAACGCGCCGTAGTAGTCCTTGTGGTAGTGCGGGCGGAGACCAGGCGGACCGTTGTCCTTGCCACCGGCGGCCATCGCCGCCTTGTAGAATGCGTCCACCGCCGCGCGGTTGTCCGCTCGGAAGGCGATGTGAACGTGCGGCTTCTGCGGCGTGCCCTGGTGCACCCAGAAGTCCGGCTTCGGCGGCACGCCCATGCCGAACACGACGGCGCCGCCGGTGTACTCGATGGGGATCTCCATCAAAACCTTGTAGCCAAGGGGAGCGAGCGCTGCCTCGTAGAAGCGCCTGCTGGTCACGGGGTCACTGATATCGATGCCGGTGTGATCGATCATGTGCTGCTCCTTCTTCTCAAGTCTTGCTCTGGCAGTTGAACATCCAGTTGATGCCGAAGCGATCCGTGAGGCTTCCAAAGAAACCACCCCAGAACATCTCCTGCAGCGGCATTTCCACCTTGCCACCCTCGGACAGGCCCTTGAATAGGCGCTCGGTCTCGGCGCGCGTGTCCGGCTCCAGGTTGATGAACGAGTTGTTCCCGCGCGTCAGGGTGAAGCCCATGCTCTCCGGAGCGTCGGTCCCCATCAGCACGTGTCCGCCGAGGATGGGAAGCTCGACGTGCATCACGAGGTTCTTGTCGGCGTCTGACAGCGGCGGCTGGCCGGGCTGAGGCGGGATGTCCTTGAAGCGATTGATCGACCCGACGAACTCGGTGCCGAATACGGACTTGTAGAAGTTGAACGCCTCTTCGGTGGAGCGTGCGAAGTTGAGGTACGTGCTGACGCGGGCCATGGGCTTTCCTCCGAGCCGACCTTGGCGGCGGGCTGTGCCGGGATCAAGGCGCAATAGTGCCCCACCGGCCGCGTGAGCTCAGCGACGGATCGAGAGCGAAGCGATGACCTTTTCGATGCGACTCGCGCGCGTCTCGGGCTTCTTGGCCGAGATGACGGACTTGACCGCTTCACGCTTGACCGACGGGCGCAGCACCTTCCACGCGGCGCTCGCGCTGGCGCTGCGCTTCAAGCCCTGCGCCAGGTCGTCGGGCACGGTGTCGGTCGGCAGTGGCTCGTCGTCGAGCTCGATCGTGACCTTCACGCGAGCGGGCGCTCGCACACCCGCTTCGGCGAGCGTGGCCTTGTGCACACCCAGATGGAAGACGCCGCCGTACATCATGAGCGAGCTCCGGTACGCGGCGCCGTTTACCGTAC
>DATLIL010000481.1:0-6226 GCA_035539475.1 Polyangiaceae bacterium | reverse complement strand
GACGATGCGGGCCCTGGCCCGGTGGACCATCTGCCGCACGTTCGGTTCGCTCTTGCCGAGCAGCTCGGCGATGTCCGCGTGCGGGTACTCGAACGCGGTGTGCAGCAAGAAGGCAGCCCGCTCGTCCGGGGCGAGACGCTCGAGCAAGAGCAAGAAGGCGACCGACAGGTCGTCGGCCAGGGGAGCCGGACCCACGAGCGGCTCTGGTAGCCAGGGCCCCGGGTAGTTCCTTCGCTCCGTTGCCAGCGTGCGCAAGCGATCGATGCAGGCGCGCGTGGTGCTCGTCACCAGCCAGCCGGCGGGCTCGCGCACCTCGTCGTGCGGCGCGGCGTACCAGCGGGCAAAGACGTCCTGCACGACGTCTTCCGCGTCGGAGCGGGTGCCGAGCATGCGGTACGCCAGCGCGAACAGCCGTGGCCGATGTTCCTCGACGTCACGCACGAGTGCGCTTCCTGTGCTCGGCCAGGACGAACTCGCGGCCCTGTTCGGCGGGAGTCTCGAACGTCACGTTCAGCCGGTTCCACACGTTGATGACGCCGATCGCGAAGGTGAGCTCGACGAGCTCCTCGTCCGTGAAAGCCGCACGAGCCTGAGCATAATCGTCGTCGGCGACCGCGCCGTCCAGCCGCGTGACCGCCTCCGTCAGCGCGAGCGCCGCTTTCTCGCGTGCCGTGAAGCGTCCCGAGTGCCGAAAGGCGGCGACCGCGTGCAGCCGCTCGTCTTGTTCACCGCGCAGCTGTGCTTCTGCCACGTGCATCTCGACGCAGAAGCCGCAGCCGTTGAGCTGCGACGCCCTCAGAAAGACCAGATCGACGAGCTTCTGATCGAGGACCTCGGAGCCCCGGACAGCGTCCGAGAAGCCGCGTAGCGCTGCCAGCAGTCGGGGTGATTTTCCGTGATAGGTCCTGCCGAGTCGTTCCATTTCGATACCTCCAGCGGCAAGGACGGCTGGGGCACCGGAGTTGTGACAGCTCCGAACGAAATTCGTCAGGGGCAGGGCGCGCGCCAGGCGTCGAGGTCCAGGTTCTTGATCAAGGTCGAGAAGCCCTGCGTCGAGGGGTCGCCGCAGACCGAGTCGAGCAGGCTCTCGTCGCCGTACTCGACGTGGAAGACCGCCTTGTCCTGCTCGATGAAGGGCGCCAGCAGCGCACACTCGTCGTAGAGAAAGCATTCCTCGTCGAGCGCCCAGTCGAACTCGCCGACGAGTGCGTCGATCAGATCGAGCGAGTTCTTTAGACCGATGGAGAGCCCGCGCCCGTGCGCCTCGCTGGCGAGGAAGTGCAGGTAGTCGAGCTGATCCTGCTCCGTGAGGCCGAGCCCGTTGTCGTTGGCGTAGCCGTCGACGTTGTCAGGCTCGACGCCGTCGCAGTGCTTCTCCACGGCCAGGTCGAGGCGCGCCGTCATGAGCTCGCGCACGTTGATCGAGCGCACGTCGATCCAGAGCTCGCCCGGCCAGTCGTCGAGCGGAGCGCCCTTGTCAGCCTCCTCGAACGCGCTGAAATCGGGTCGCCAGTCCTCGCTGCTGCCTGCCGAGAAGTAGCAGATCACGGTGCGCCCGGCGTCACGCAGCTCGTCGATGGTCGCCTGAGGCGCGTCGAACAGGTCGATGTCGAACATCTGCACCTCGACGGAAGTGTCGATGGTTCCCGTGAGCTGCCATTGCCAGCTCGTCCCCGGCGCCGGCCGCCACGGCGCTCCGTCGTCGCCGGCTCCCGCGCTGCCTTCTTCTGGCGCACCTGCGCTTCCGTCGTTGGCGCTCGCGCCAGCGTCTCCTGCGCCGCCCGTGCTGCCCGGCTCCGAGCCGGCGCCGCCGGGCGCTCCCGCCGTCGAGCTTCCGCCCCGAGAGGGTGTACCACCCGAGGTCGCTGGGCTTCCCCCGTCATCCTCGGACGAGCAGCAGGGCGTGGCGAGCAGCGCGCAGAGCAACAGGCCGGCCCGGGCTGAGAAACGGAGGGAAGCGGGGATCATCACGCCTCCTCGGTGGCGTAGCGGTCAGAGAGAGTGGTCAATGAATGCGCACGACATGAGAGCTGGGGACTGTGCCAGCTCGTGCCAAGAGCGGATTGGCACTTTCGCAGATTAAGCCAGGATCACGGCGATCGGCAGATGGCATGGTGCTTGCTCTCCAGCGCCGCGTGTCCGATGGTGGCGCGATGCGGTTCGTAGCGATGGCACTCGTGGCCTGCGCCGCGGCAGCGTGCTCGGGGAGCGATCCGGACAGCGCTGAACCGGCCGCCAGCGAGTGGGTCGTCGTGCAGGAGGACCTCGACTCCGCGCTGATCTCGGTCTGGGGTTCGGACGAGAACGATGTCTGGGCCGTGGGCGGTGATCGCGGGAACGGTCCGCTCATCTTGCACTGGGACGGCGAGAGCCTCGCGACCCTGGACAGCGGTGCGAGTGGCGATCTGTGGTGGGTCTTCGGCTTCGCGGATGGGCCGGTGTTCATGGGCGGCGCAGGCGGAACCATCCTGCGCTACCAGGACGGCGAGTTTTTGCAGACCACCACGCCGAGCAGCGACGTGACGGTGTTCGGCTTGTGGGGCAGCTCACCCGAGGACATGTGGGCGGTCGGTGGTGCCGATGGCGGGGCGGACGGAGCGTTTGCCTGGCGTCTGGACGGTGACACCTGGATCGAGGCGCCCGAGTTCCCGGTCGACCTCGCCGCCGACAAGTCGCTGTGGAAGGTGTGGGGCAGCTCGGCGGACGACGTCTGGCTGGTCGGCACCGCAGGCGTGGCGACGCACTGGGACGGCACTTCGTTCGAGACCACCAACGTCGGCGGCGGCGAGTCCCTGTTCACGGTGCACTGCGCGGCCGGACGCTTCGTGGCCGTGGGCGGCGGCGCCGCGGGCCTGGTCTACGAAAACGACGGCACCGGCTGGCAGCGCGTGGACAGCGAGCCGCTTTACGCGCTCGTCGGTGTTCAGGTGGTCGATGCCGACCATGCCTACGCGGTCGGGCGCTTCGGAGCCTTCGTCGAGGAGCAAGACGGCGAGTGGCTCGAAGCAAGCGGCCCCGAGACCCTTCGCACGCTGCACTCGATCTGGTCGGATCCCGCGGGTGGCCTCTGGGCCGTCGGCGGCGAGCTCGACGTGCGACCCGTGGTGAGCGGGGTGCTCGCGTATCGGGGAAAGAATGTACCCAAGGGAGTGATGCGATGAGGCTGAGATCCATCTATCAGTGCGTGGGGCTGCTGGCGCTGTTCGGGCTGACGACGGCGTGCGGTGACGGCGAGTCGACGGCGCCCAGCGCCTGCCAGGAGCAGTCGGGGCATGCCTGCGTCTGGCTCGGAACCGGCGCCGAGGGCTTCAACGGCGACGGTCACCACCGGCTCGAGACCGACATCTACTGGTCGATGGACATGACCTTTGGCGCTGACGGCACGCCATGGTTCATCGACTGGAACAATCATCTGGTGCGCAAGGTCCTGCCCGATCAAACGGTGGAGAGCGTCGTCGGCTGGACCGACCCCATCTTTCCGGGCGACGGCACCGGTGACGCGAGTGAAAAGACTCCAACGGGCGCCGATGGAGCACTCGTCAAGCTCAACCACCCGAGCGAGCTCCTCCTGGCCGAGGACGGCGCCATCCTGCTGATGGCGTGGCACAACCACAAGCTACGTCGCATCGATCCCGCGACATCGCAGGTGACGATCCTCGCAGGGGCCGGCGCGGGCTTCGCGGGCGACGAGGGGCCGTGCGCCAAGGCACTGTTCAAGCAGCCCAAATCGCTCGCGGCCGACGCCGACGGCAACCTCTACATCGGCGACCAGGGGAACTTTCGCGTTCGTCGCATCGACCGCGAGCTCGTGATCACCAGCATCGTCGGCGACGGCACGCAGGGATCGGGCGGAGACGGCGGACTCGCAACCGCGGCCCAGCTCGACTGGGAGATCGGCTCCAACCCGGAGCCTTCGGGTGGACTCGCGGCCTTTGACGGCAAGCTCTACATCGCAGACACCTTGAGCCACAAGCTCCGGGTCGTCGATCTGGCGAGCGGCGAGATCGCTACCCTCGCCGGAACGGGCGAGCCGGGGTACAGCGGTGACGACGGTCCGGCGCTCGAGGCGACGTTCAACGGACCTCGCGAGCTCGAGGTAGGACCCGACGGAAGACTGTACGTTGCGGACACGGACAATCACGTCATCCGCGCGATCGATCTGCAGAGCGGCGTCGTGCATACCGTGGTCGGCACCGGGGAGCCCGGCATGGACGCGGAAGACGGCAAGCTCGCGACCGAGACGCGGCTGGATCGCCCGTTCGGCATCGAGCTCGATGCGGAGGGCAACCTCTACGTCATGGATACACTGAACAGTCGCATTCTGAAGGTGTCGAAATGAAGCGCTTTGCCAGTGTGCTGTTTGCTCTGCCGTTGCTTGCCGGCTGCTCCGGTTCGGACGAACCCAGTGACGTGGTCGCCTGTGATCCCACGCTCGCTGGCACGATTTGTACCGTCGCCGGCAACGGCGAAAACGGCTACGACGGCGACGCTGCGCTGCGAGCGCTCGACGCCAAGATGTCCTTGCCACAGGACATGGTGAAGGCGTCCGACGGCACGCTCTACATTCTCGACTGGAACAACCACCGCGTGCGCGCACTCGGAGCGGACGGTGTTCTCTCGCACGTCGTGGGTCGAGGCGAGCTCGGCGGCTCGCTCGACGATCCGGCCAACTCCGATCTCAACCATCCGACCGCGCTCCTGCTGTCGCAGGACGAAAGCACGCTGCTCGTCGCCGCCTGGCACAACTCGAAGATCCGCAAGGTCGACCTGAGCAGCGGCGAGATCAGCGACGAGTGTGGCGACGGACGCCGCGGCTACTTCGGCGACGAAACCGCAGCAGCGACCGCGACCCTGGATTTGCCCGCCTCCATCGCCTTCCATCCGTCGGGTGATCTCGTCATCCTGGATCAGGCCAATCAGGTCATCCGCCGCGTTGATGCCGAGGGTGTGATTCACCGCCTGGTCGGCATGTGCGTCACCGACAAGGACGTCGCCTGTGAGGGTGAGCCCGTGCAGTGCCCGATGGGCTCGGGCAAGTTCACGTGCGGCGATCCCATGACCGAGTGCAGCAAGCCTTGTAACCCGAGTTACCAGGTCGGCGATGACGTGCTCGCTCTGCGCATGGCACAGCCGTTCGGTCAGTCCGCCGATCCCGGCGGTCGCCTGGCGTACGACGCGGACGGTAACCTCTACTTCGCCGATACCGCCAATCACCTGATCCGTCGCGTGACGGCCGCCGGTGCGGTCGAGGTCGTGGCCGGCGTGGAGCCGGTCGATGGCGTTGCCCAGAGCGGGACATCGCCCGACGGAACGCCGGCGACAGAGACGCTGCTGAATCGACCCACCGACGTGGCGCTGGGTCCGGACGGCGCGCTGTATTTCAGCGACGTCTACAATCACTGCATTCGTCAGGTGGCGACCGACGGCAACGTCTACACCGTCGCAGGGCGCTGCGGAGAAAAGGGCTTCGAAGGGGACGGCGCTTCGCCGACGGGCGCGCTGCTCAAGCTGCCCTACGGGATCGAGCTCTCCGGGTCCGCGCTGTACATCGCCGACACGGGCAACAATCGGATCCGCGTCGTGAACCTCGAATGAGGTTTGCCGTCGTCGTAGTCCTCGCGGCGTGCTCGGCCTCCGACCCGCCCACGCCGGAGGACTCGCCGCTCTTCTCCGCCGACTACGCCGCGTCGTTCGTCGAGGTGCGCGGATGCCGCAAGAGCGCCGATCACGAGCTCGAGTTCATTCGCGTGCTCGCCGATCCGGCTGCGCTGGGTCCTTACACCAATCGGGCGAGCGCATTTCCCGATGGCGCGGTGGTGCTGAAGGAGCAGTACGACCCCTCCGACGACACCTGCTCGGGGACCATCGAGCAATGGACCGTGATGACGAAGAATCAGAGGGCCTCCGAGCGCCTCGGCTGGGACTGGCAGCGCGTCGACGCTGATCGGCGGGTCGTCGAAGCGAACACGTCGAGCTGTTCCGGATGTCACCAGGGCTGCACGGGTGCGCCCAGCACAGGGTACGATTTCACGTGCACCGACCCGTGAGGGCCGAAGCGTAGGCTCCGCGTCACGCACACGCGCGGGGGAAGGTGGGAGCTGTGCTCCTGCTTGCCTACTGAGGATGGAACCTCTTCGCGCAGCGAAATGCGCCGGCCACAATCCGCGTCGAGGCGATCTGGGACGCTTCAGCTGCGCATAGCGACCAACTAGCGGCAGAACTGCGG
>DATLIL010000480.1:0-1691 GCA_035539475.1 Polyangiaceae bacterium | reverse complement strand
AGGCACGTGGTCCACAGCCAGAAAACGTCATTCCGACGCCCAAACCTCCTGGACGGCGGGAGCTCGGGGAGTAGGTTTGCGGGTGATGAGCGGCGAGCGCAGGGTTCCAGTGCTGGCGTCGGTAACACCGGGACTCTCGGTCGTGGCGTCGTTGTTCGCGCTCAAGGTGCGTCAGCGCGCCGCCGAGTACGTCGGCCGTGGCCTGGTGCGCGTGCTCACGTCCAGCCCAGAGCGCCTCGTGGCGTCGGTGCGCGGCACGGAGACGTACACCAGCGCGTTCGCGCTGCGCGGCAACCATCTGATCTACGGCTGCAGCTGTCCCTTTTTCCAGGATCGGGTGGAGCCCTGCAAACATCTCTGGGCGCTGGCGCTGGAGGCCAGCAACAGCGAGCTCATTCGCGCGGCGGAGCACATCGATCATTGCCAGGGCGCGGCGGACTTGCCGTTCGAAAACGGCGCCAGCCCGCACGAGGGCGCGGACGACGACGCTGACGAGCTCGAAGCCGAGGCCGAGATCGAGGAGGAAGAGCCCGCGCCCGACTCCGAGCGCCCCCAGCACTGGGCTGCCTTCCTCGAAGGCGTGCAGCACGCGGCGCGGGGCGACCGCTCGAGCCAGGTCGAGCTCTACTATTTCGTCGAGCCGGAGCTCGAGCGGGCGTCGTTTTCGCTCAGTCTTGGCCGGCGCAAGCTCGGCGGCCGGCGCCCGGCGGCGCTCCTTCCCGCCGAGCGCATGCAATCGTCCGATCTCTTGCACGAGAGTGACCGTCGCCTCCACGCCCAGCTGTTCGAGACGCCGGAGAGCGATTTTCTCAGGTACCGCACCTGGGCCCGTCACCGCGTGGGCCTGAGCGCAGGCCTCTCCAGCGTGATCTTGCCGGAGCTGGCGCGCACCGGACGCTGTCATCTGGTGCCGAGGCCGCTCGGCAAGCAGGCGGTCTCGTGGCGCTACTTCCGGCAGTCGAGCCGCATCCCGAAGAGCGTGGCAGAAGAGGTGCCGCCTTTCGATTCGTTCCTCGACTGGCCGCTGCTGTGCGAGGACGAGTCGAGCGAGCGCTGGCAGCTCGAGCTCGGCTTCGAGCGCAAATCGCCGCGGAAGACGCTGCTTCAGGTGGCGGCCTCGCTGGTCCGCGGCGCCGAGCGCAAGCCGCTCGCCGCGCTGCAGTACCTGAGCGACGAGGGTCTCGCGCTGGTCGACGGCAAGGTCGTGCGCTGCGAGCGCAGCGACGCCGCGCTCGCCCGCAGTCTGGCGCGTGCCCCGCGCGTGGAGGTGCCCGCAGAAGAGCTCGCCGACTTCATCGCCGAGAGCGATCGCGTCTGCCCCGCGTCGCGCCTGGCGCTCCCCGACGGGCACGCTCTCGTCAACGCCGAAGCGCCGACCCCCGTGCTCGACCTCGGCCGGCCAGGCCCCGGCGGCACGCCAGTGACGCTGAGCTTCGACTACGACGGGCAGCGAGTGGATCCGGCGGAACATCCCGGTAGCCTCCTTCCGCTCGGCGACAAGCGCTGGTTCAGACGCAACGTCGCGGCCGAAGAGCGCGCTCGCGAAAAGCTCAGGACGGTGGGCTGGGCCGCCGACGCGCTGCCCGAGCGCAGGCTGACGGTGGCGCTGCACGAGCTCTTGCGCGACGGCTTTCAGGTGTTCGCGGAAGGCAAGCAGTACCGCCGCGCGGGCGGTATCAAGGTGCGTGTGC